>NZ_JBVVPY010000013.1:0-90917 GCF_055811335.1 Mesorhizobium sp. WSM4847
GTCGGCATCCTCAACCGCATCGATGGCGCGCGCACCGTGGTCGTCCAGGCCAATGTCGCCGCCGGCGAGCAGGTCGCTTCTGTCCAGCAGCAGGTCACCCAGGCTGTCGCCGAAGTGGATCTCGGCAGTGGCATACGCTGGAAGCTCGCCGGCTCGAACGAGGACAGCGCCGAGGCCAGCGCTTTCCTCAGCAAGGCCTTCGGCGCGGCGATCTTCCTGATCTTCCTGGTGCTTCTGATGCAGTTCAATAAGTTCACCAGCGTCTGGCTGGTACTATCCTGCGTAGTCATGGCGACGGTTGGCGTGTTCCTGGGATTGCTGTTGACCGGAGAGGCGTTCGGCATCGTCATGTCAGGCATCGGCGTAATCGCACTGGCCGGCGTGGTGGTGAACAACAACATCGTGCTGATCGACACCTACGACCGGCTGCGCGAAGAGGGCTGGGACAAGATGGACGCGGTGCTGCAGACTTGCCGCGAACGTGCCCGCCCGGTGGTGCTGACGGCGGTGTCGGCGATCCTCGGCGTGCTGCCGATCGCCTTCGGCCTCGGTCTTGAAATCTTCCATCACGAGACGACGATCAACGCGCCGTCGACGCAATGGTGGATTTCACTGTCCTCGGCAATCGTCTTTGGCCTGTCCTTCGCCACCCTGCTGACGCTGGTGGTGACGCCGTCGATGCTGATGGTGTTCACGCGCAGCAAGAACAGCCGCTTCTATGCATTCTTCCGTCGGCTGTTCCGGCGCGGAACGCCAGCCGATGCGACTATGGAGGCCTCCGCCAGGCCCGGCTTGCTCGACGAGCCGGCGATCGACTTCCCGAGGGCCGCCGAATAGGTCGCTCGCTTCACATTTCAGCCCCAGGGTAGAAAAGGCCGCCGGGAACAACCCAGCGGCCTTTTGCATTGTCCTGTCATGGAATGCCTCAAAGCGGGGAGTTTCTCATGACGCTCAGCACCATTCTCGTCATCATTCTGATCCTCATCCTGATCGGCGCGATACCGGCATGGCCTCATTCGCGTTCCTGGGGTTATGGTCCCTCCGGCATCGTCGGCGTCATCCTGATCGTGCTGCTGGTGCTGCTGCTGATGGGCAGGATTTAACCCCGGAGATTGGTGCGCGCGGAACCTGCAGCGCTGCGCGTCCTCCAGGACTAGCAGCGCTGTAGCGTTTGATTTGCTCGCCATGCATCGCAACGTGCGCACCAGCGTGCGCATTCGCCGTGCTGCGGATTTCCTCTACGAGGCGTTGAAGCGCTATTCGGCCGGGGCCGCGTCAGGCGCGAATTCGGCGCGGTGAGCGAGCCCGGCCATCAAGAATACGACGACCAGCAGTCCCGACAAAGCGACGAAGATCGGACCGAAGCTTGAATGCTCGGCGACGAAGCCGATTGCCGACGGCGCCACCAGAATGCCGGAATAGCCCATTGTGGTGACGACGCTCATGCCGGTGCCGGACGACATGCCTTCCTGGTTGCCGCCGGCCGAAAACAGGATCGGCACCATATTGGCGATGCCGAAGCCGCAAAAGGCAAAAGCTGAGATGGCGAGCCAGGGCGAGGGCGCCAGTCCGGCCACCAGCATGCCGGCGGCGGCGACAAGCGCCGAGACGCGCAGTGTCGTCACGGCACCGAAACGGTTACGGACGCCGTCGCCAACGAAGCGCATGACGGCCATGACGCCGGAAAAAGCGGCGTAGGCCAAACCAGCTACGGCGAGGTCGGTGCCGAGTTCCTGTTGCAGGTAAAGCGCTGCCCAGTCGAGCACCGCACCCTCGGAGATCATCGTCATCAGCGCCATCAGCCCGACCAGATAGACCAGCGGATTTCCAGGGAGCGCGAATTTGCGATGCCCGATTACCCCCGAGGATGCTTGGACTGGCTTGTCCTCGGCGATCAGGTAGCGGACTGCCACTGCAATCACGGCGAAAGCGAGCGCCGTCACCACCGTCGCATGGGCGAGATGACCGTAATTCTGGATGGCGAGGCCACCGAGAGCGCCGCCGGCGAAACCGCCAAGGCTCCAGAAGCCGTGCGAGGACGACATGATGGCCCGGGACAAGCGCCGTTCCACCGTGACCGCATTGGCGTTCATGGCGACATCCATGCCGCCGATCGAACCGCCAAAGATGAACATGGCGATGGCCGCTAGCGGCACGTTTGGAGCCAGCGCCACAACCAGCAGGCCGAAGCTGCCGATGAGGCCGAACCAACTCAGCACGGTGCGCGACCCATGCCTGGAGATCAGGTGGCCGCACCAGGTCATCGCTGTGACCGCGCCGGCGCCGAACAGCAGGATCAGCAGGCCAAGCGTGAACTTGCTGATATCCAGCCGGGTCAGCACCACCGGGATCTGCGGCGCCCAGGCGCCGGTCAGAAAGCCATTGGCCAGGAAGATGGCCGCCACCGCCCATCGTCCACGAATGGCGGCCTGCATGCGGTTTAGCGTGTCCATCGTGTAGAATCCGATGCGAAAAATAGTTTCGCGCGGCAAATTAGATCGATTCAATTCCCAGTCAAGCGCTCGTTCTTGAAAAGTGCTTGGGCCAAACAAGGAAATAGGGCCGTCCCGTTCGCGGCGGATTGCCCACGCTGGAGATTAGCGGAGACACCTCTCCTGGGGCAGACTCAGTGATCCCTGGGGCGTCTTGCCTCGAACTCGGCCTTCTTGGCATCGGAGGCGTCGGTCTGGTTGAGCGCCTGCCATTCGGCATAGGGCATGCCGTAGATGATCTCGCGCGACTGGTCCTTGCTGAGGTCGACACCCTCGGCCTCCGCGGCGTCGCGATACCAGTTGGAGAGGCAATTGCGGCAGAAGCCGGCGAGGTTCATCAGGTCGATGTTCTGTACGTCCGTGCGTTCGCGCAGATGCGCGACCAGCCGGCGGAAGGCGGCGGCTTCGAAATCGCGTTTCTGCTCGTCGCTGAGTTCGGTCATGTGTTCTTGGCCTCCTTGGGCCTCCTTAGAGCGGCCCGGTGCGCGAGCCGAATCGTCTGACCTGATGTATATCGGGACGGCGGTTGATCGCGTCAACGATCGGCGCCAGCCGTTCGGCCCAGGCGATCGCATCCTGCCGATCGGCGATCAGGTCCTGGCGGATTTCGATCAGCGCATGGGCGAAGCCGTTGACGATGGCATGCCTGAATATGGTGTCGCCGCGCAGCGCGCCGTCATAGGGCTCGTTGTCGCCGACGATAAGGCTTTTGTCCTTCGCAAGCATGTCGATCAGCGGTCGCGCCACCCGGTCGTCGCGATCCCACAAGATGCCAACATGCCAAGGGCGCACGAACCCCTGCATGAACGGGGTGAAGGAATGCACCGAAAGGATAAAGGGAGCGCTTGCGCAAGCCTGCGCCACCGAGGCGATCATGGCGCCGACCGCATCGTGATAGGGTCGATAGAAGCGGTCGAGCCGCATTTCACGTTCTTTCAAGGTAAGTGGATAATTTCCCGAAATGACGGTGCCGTCATAGAGTTGGCGGATCAGTGTCGGATCGTCTTCGCCGCGATTGGGATCGATCAGAAGTCGCGAAAAATTGGCGAGTACCGCCGGCACGCCGAGCAAAGCGGCCAGTTCGCGCGTCACCGTTTCGACACCGATGTCGTAGGCGATATGGCGGTCGAATTCCGCCGCCGGCAGGCCGAGGCTGCCATACTCTTCCGGCAGGTCGCGACGGGCGTGATCGGCCAGGAGCACGATGCCTCGCTTGCGATCGCCTTCGACGACGTCGAAAGGCGCGAAAACTGTGGATCGGGTCATCGGCGGGAATTGGTCTGTTCGCTGGCTTCGGGGGAGGATGGTATCGTCTTTCCACGAAGGGGACGATTACGCAATGCCGTCGTTTGGCCACGGTTTCTGCGGAAATCTGGCAGAAGGCGACTGACCGTGCGCTAGAGGCCTTTCTAAATCGATTGGAATTGAGCAGAAGGGCGCGTTGACATGCGCCCGGACTTTTCCGAAAAGGGGCGTTGAGAGATGCAAATGTGGTTCTTGAGAGGTTTCAGGATGGGTTCCGCCGGCAGGCCGCGTGTGCGCCATACCTTCGCCATGCCGTTCCTGACCTTCGCTGTGGGCCTCGCCGCGATGGTTGCTGCCTCGCCGGCGCGCGCCGATTTCCGTGTCTGCAACGCCACGCAGAACCTGGTAGGCGTCGGCATCGGCTATCGCGCCAAGGCCGGCTGGATCACCGAAGGCTGGTGGCACATCGAGGGTTCGAGCTGCAAGACGCTGATCGAGGGCCCGCTGTCATCAAGATTTTACTATCTTTATGCAGAAGACGCCGAGCGCGGCGGGCGCTGGGATGGCCCGATCAACATGTGCGTGGCCGAAAAAGAGTTCAAGATCGCCGGCGTTAGCGATTGCGTCGCCCGGGGCTTCCAGCGCGCCGGATTCCAGGAATATGACACGGGCGAGCAGGCAAGCTGGATGGTCCAGCTGACCGATGACCCCGCAACGGGGGGCGTTCCAGCCGCTCCGGGAACAAACAGTCAATGAGACGCAGCCGCAAGGTCAAGATACTCGCCACCATCGGTCCGGCCTCCTCCTCCGAGGACATGCTGAAGAAGCTTTTCGAAGCCGGCGCCGACGTGTTTCGCATCAATATGAGCCACACCGATCATGAATTGATGCGCACACTTGTCGGTCGCATCCGCACCGTCGAGAAAGCGGTCGGCCGGCCGATCGGCATTCTCGCCGACCTGCAGGGACCCAAGCTTCGGGTCGGCAAGTTTGCCAACGGCAAGGAGACGCTGACACTCGGCCAGACCTTCACGCTCGACGACAATCCCGAGCCCGGCAACTCGACCAGGGTCTATCTGCCCCATCCGGAAATCCTGAGATCGGTCGAGGCCGGTCACCGTCTTTTGATCGACGACGGCAAGCTCGAGCTGAAGGCGGTGGAGAGCGACGGACAGGCGATCGTCTGCACCGTCGTCGCCGGCACCAGTATCTCCGACAAGAAGGGCGTCAGCCTGCCCGACACCGACCTGCCGGTCGGCGCGCTGACCGAAAAGGACCGCAGCGATCTCGATGCTGTGCTGGCCACCGGCGTCGACTGGGTGGCGCTGTCGTTCGTGCAGCGGCCGGAGGATTTGGCGGAAGCGCGCAAGATCGCGCGCGGCCGGGCGCTGATCATGGCCAAGATCGAAAAGCCGCAAGCCGTCGCCAGGCTGGCCGAGATCATCGAACTTTCGGACGCACTGATGGTTGCCCGCGGCGATCTCGGCGTCGAAATGCCGCTCGAAGCCGTGCCCGGCATCCAGAAGCAGATCACCCGCGCCGCGCGCCGCGCCGGCAAGCCGGTGGTGATCGCCACGCAGATGCTGGAATCGATGATCACCGCGCCGGTGCCGACCCGCGCCGAGGTGTCGGACGTCTCGATCGCCGTGTTCGAAGGCGCCGACGCCATCATGCTCTCGGCCGAATCCGCGGCCGGCGCCTACCCGGTCGAGGCGGTGGCGATGATGAACCGCATCGCCAGCAAGGTCGAAACCGACCCGACCTATGCCGGCATCATCAATGCGCAGCGCTCGGAGCCGGAAGCGACCGGCGCCGACGCCATTTCGCTTGCCGCCCGCGAAATCGCCGAGACGCTGAAACTGTCGGCGATCATCAGCTATACGGCGTCCGGCACGACCGGCCTGCGCGCCGCGCGCGAGCGGCCACAGGTGCCGATCGTCGCCCTGTCGCCGATCGTCAACACGGCGCGGCGGCTATCGCTTTTGTGGGGCACGCATTGCGTCGTCTCGCCCGACGCCATCGACCTCGACGACATGGTCGACCGCGCCTGCCGCATCGCTTTGGACGAGGGGTTCGGCAAGCCCGGCGACCGGGTCATCATCACCGCCGGCGTGCCGTTGAGAACGCCCGGCTCCACCAACATGCTGCGCATCGCCTATGTCGGATCGGACGTGCAGGCCCGCCGCTAGGCTTGGCCGTCGCTTCGAGTGATTTCGGTTGCTCTAAATTGGCGCGAGTTCGGCTTCCGGGGCTTTGATGTCGGCGCATTTGCCGGCACCGTAGGTGTCGCCGGCAATCCTGATTTCCACGGCCTTCGCCATTGCCTGGAGGTCCACGTCCCTGCCGGCGACCTTTTCGATCGCGCCGACAACGAGATCGGGTGCTATCCAGTCTGGCTTGTGGCCGAGATTGCGGACCCAGACCAGTTCGGCCCCGGCGATATCGCGGACGAGGCCGACCGAATGGATCGTTGCATAGACCACCTTGTCGCGGTCGCCCGAGATGACCACAGTCGGCGCCTTGATATCGCGGTAGTGCGGTGCGGCATCGAGCGTGTAGCGATAAAGCCCGGCGACATCGGTGGCGTTGGCACGAAAGGCGTTCGGCCGAAGCACCAGCGGGATCGCGACCTCGGCGACATAGAAGTCCGGCACCTTGTTGGGGGCAAAGACGCAGGCGGTGGCGGCATTCATCTGCAGCGTTCCCGACGGATAGGTCAGCGTTTCGGAAAAAAGCCGGCCGACGATCGGAATGGTCGTCAAATTGTAGTACCAGGCGGTCGCGCCGCCCGGCCAGGGATGGGTGGCAGGCGCCATGAACACCAGGCCGAGCGTCTTGTCGGGATGCTCGCGGCCGAAGGCGGTGGTCACCGAGCCGCCGAAGGAATGGCCGGCGATGATGGCTTTCCTGATGCCGAGATGGTCCATCAGCGCTGCGATGGTGCTGGCCTGCGCCGATGGGGTCTCGTTGTTGCCGGGGCCGCGCGCCGACCAGCCTGCACCCGGGCGGTCGAAGAACAGCATCTCGGCACGGCCTTCCAGCAAGGGCCTCAACGGCAGCATCTGATCCCTGAGATTGGCACTGGCGCCGTGGATAAAGACAATCGGCGGCAGTTCGGCGTTTTCCCGCGCCGGAACGTGAACGTAGTGGATGCGGGCACCGTTTATATCCGCGAAGTCGCCGCTCGGCGGATTGCGGCGCTCGATCAGCCATGAACCGGCGCGGGTGACACCTGCAAGGGTGAACACAAGCGCCAGGAGGAAGGCGAGCGCGGGGTAGATCGGGTTCATGGAGAGAGGTACGGACCGGAGCGAAATTAGTTCACAGTCTAGCTAAAAAGACTTTCACTTAAGTGGAATTGTCCGCCAACTGGGAATTCAGATCCCTTCGCCGGCAAGTTCTTCCGAAAGCGTGCCGACCTGATCCTGGGCGCTGCGCATCATCGGATAGATGCTGAGCACGCGCTGCCAGGCTTCCAGCGCCGACTGCTTGTGGCCGGTTACCGCCATGATCTGCGCCAGGCCGGACAGCGCGCCGAAATGGCGCGGCTCGAGCTGCAGCGTGCGGTCGATGTCCGCCATTGATTTCCCAAAGTTATTCATCATGAAATGCACGGTGGCGCGCCGGTTCCAGCCTTCGGCATAGGCCGGTTGCAACGTCACCACCTGGTCGAGGAAGTCGAGCGCCACGTCGAACTTCTTGTCTTCGGCCGCCTTTTGCGACCATTGCATCATCAGGTCGATCGAGGCGCTGCCGGATTGCGACCACTCGTGCGAGATGCGCGCCGCGATGCGCTCGGCGGCTTTTTCATTGAGCTCGCGCTTCAGGTCGACAAACAGCTGGTCGAGCCTTTCCTCCCTGGTCGTGGCAACCGGAGGGGTGACCGGGTCTTCCGCTTGAGCCGGAAGCGGGGCGACACCGAAAAGAAAAAGCGCCGCGAAGAATGCAAAATGAATCCGCATGACCGGAATCTAACCCCGGACAGCGGATCGTCAAACTGAATTTAGCGTGAAAGGGCCGGCAGGCCGGTATTAGAGCGCACGCGTCCTTTTGGACGCGTAAAGGCCGTTCCAGCATTTTGAATTCCTGGCATCGTGCTTTCCGAAAATCGATTCCGATTTTTGGATCGATGCGGTACATCATGCAGGCGCGGAGGCAGGCGCCCCCAACGCGAAAAGGCTCAGCCCTGGCGCGCCTTGTAGCGCGGAGCGGTCTTGTTGATGATGTACACGCGGCCCTTGCGGCGAACCAGCTGGTTGTCGCGGTGACGCGCCTTGAGCGCCTTGAGCGAATTCTTGATCTTCATGGTCTTGCCCGTCGGTCTGGGCCCGCTTGGGCCGAATTATTAAGGCGCGCTCGGAAAGCGCGCCTCTCAACTTGTGCGTGGCTCATAAACGAGGAGCCTTGCCCGTGTCAACCAAGCATGTGGCGGAGTTTGAGTTTCTGCCCTATCGACGGCATTGGAGCGGCGCCGTCCAATAGCCTCAACGGTGGCGGCTCATTCGCGTAAAATGGCCCATCTTGCGGCCGGGACGTGCCTCGGCCTTGCCATAGAGATGCAGCATCAGATCGGGCTCCACGAGCAGGGCCGGGACGCGCAGGATATCGTCGCCGATCAGGTTTTCCATGACGCAGTCAAAATGGCGGCCGGGGTTTCCCAACGGCAGGCCGGCGACGGCGCGAATGTGCTGCTCGAACTGCGAGACGAGGCAGGCGGCTTCCGTCCAGTGGCCGGAATTGTGAACACGCGGCGCGATCTCATTGGCCAGCAGCGCGCCGTCGGCAAGGACAAAGAACTCGATGCCGATGACGCCGACATAGTCGAGCGCGGCGAGTATTTCTGCTGCCGCCGCCTGCGCTGCAGCGGCGGTTTCGGACCCTATCCTGGCCGGCAGGGTCGAGCTGTGCAGGATGCCGCTGCGGTGGATGTTTTCTGCCGGATCGTAGGCGGCGAGCGAACCGTCCATGCCGCGCGCCGCGATCACCGAAATCTCGCGTTCGAAGGCGACGAAGGATTCGAGGACCAGCGGCACGTTGCCCATTGCCTCGCAGGTGCCGGCAAAGCCCCCTGTTTCCATATTGCGGAACACGCGCTGGCCCTTGCCGTCATAGCCCATGCGTCGCGTCTTCAATATGCCGCTGCCGTCGAACTTTTTCAGCGCCGCCGTCAATTGGTCGTCATTGTCGACGGGGCAGAAATCAGCGGTGGGAATGCCGATGCCGTTGAGGAATTTCTTCTCCGCCACCCGGTCCTGCGCTACTTCCAGCGCGCGCGCCGGCGGGTAGACGGGCACCGTGACGGCAAGCGCGCTGGCGGCCATGACTGGAACGTTCTCGAACTCGTAGGTGACGACGGCGCTGACTGCAGCCAGTTCGGCGAGCGCGGCCGTGTCGTCATAAGCGGCAGTGATCTGGCGGTTGGCGACCTGTGCCGCCGGACAATCCGGCTGCGGCTCCAGCACGACCGTGCGGTAGCCGAGGCGCGCCGCGGCCATCGCCAGCATGCGGCCGAGCTGGCCGCCACCGATGATGCCGATGGTCGATCCGGCGGCCAGGCTCATGGCGTGTCCGTGGGCTCGGCGGCGACCTTGGCGGTCTGGGCGGCGCGCCAGGCATCGAGCCGGGCGGCGAGCTTTTCGTCGGTCAGCGCCAGCACGGCCGCAGCCAGAAGGGCGGCATTGGTGGCGCCCGCCTTGCCGATGGCCAGCGTGCCGACCGGAATGCCGGCCGGCATCTGCACGATGGAGAGCAGCGAGTCCTGTCCGGAAAGCGCCTTCGATTCCACCGGCACGCCAAAAACCGGGAGCGGCGTCATCGCCGCCGTCATGCCGGGCAGGTGTGCCGCGCCGCCGGCGCCGGCGATGATCACCCGAAAGCCGGCCGCCTTGGCGCCCTTGGCGAAGTCATAGAGCCGGTCGGGGGTGCGATGAGCCGAGACGATCAGCCGCTTGTGCGGGATGCCCAGCGCCTCCAGCGTTTCGGCGGAGTGGCGCATCGTCGCCCAGTCGGACTGGCTGCCCATGATGATGGCGACGTCGGCGCGGTGATCGTCCAAGCTTGTGCTCCCGGCGGCAAAGGCGCGCCTTAGCGGAATTCGGGTTCGACGGCAAGGATGCGCTGCCTCTGCGCAAGCGTTCTGGCGCGAGGCGCCATCATTACCTAATCCGGCCAGCGCAAGGCGCCGGCGCTATCCTTGCGGGCTGCCTTCATCGCATCCGCCGGACGCTCGGCCGCGCTCAACACGGCCCGCAGGCGTTCGGCGACGATTTCCGCCTCGCCGGGATGAAGATTGCATGGATCGAGGAAGAAATGCCCGCGCTCGACTTCGTGGTTGCGCACTATAATGGGAGGCGAACCGGCCGCCAGCGCCGACGCAAGGCCGGCGGCGGTGAACCTGCTCTCAGCCGTAACAAACACCTGCAGGCGGTCGAGCGGATTACCGGTCGGATCGGGAATGACATGCGCGGCGATGCCCGGCAGGCCCTGCAATGCGTCCTTCCACAGATCGAGCGCCGCTTCTTCCCGCTTGCGGATGCCAGCATGATCGCGCCGCTCCCAAGCCTCCAGTGCGGCCATGGTGCCGGCGATGCTTTCCTTGCCGACCTTCATCGCCCGCGCAACGCCACGGACCTGCAGATAGGCGGCGCGCACCAGATCCTTGCGCCCGGTGACGATGCCGCTTGTCGGTCCCGAGAGGAATTTGTGTCCGCTATAGACGACGATGTCGGCGCCGCGCGCGAGAAAGCCGCGCAAATCGTATTCGGAGGCGGCGTCGACGATCACCGGGACGCCTTTGGCGTGGCAGATCTCGCAGAACTCCTCGAGCGAGAGCATGCCGTATTGCACCGTGTGATGGGCAACGACATAGAGGCCTGCTGCGGTGTGGTCGCGGATCGCTTCGCGCACATGATAATCCTGCGTCACGCTGACCGTACCGGCCGGTACGGTGCTTGCCCCGGCGAGCCGGATCGACTGGTCGATCGGCGCGCCGTAATTGACGATATGGCCGAGTTGGACGATCACCTCCGACTTGAGGCCCTCGGTGTCGTCCGGCAGCCGCTCGATCGCCAGAAGGTTGGTGCCGGTCATCGTGCCGGCAATGGCCATGGTGATGCCGCTGGCGCAGCACGCCGTGATGAAGCCGGCCTCGCCGCCGGTGAGGCGCGCGACAACCGTGCTTGCAGCGCGCTGCAGATCGTCCATCTCCACCCACTGCGAGGCGATTTCCGACATGGCGGCGATCGCTTCCGGGACGATGATCGAGGCGCCGAGCGCCGTCATCGTGCCGGAGACATTGATGATCGGGCGAAGGCCGAGCCGTTCGCGGATTGTCGTGTTGGAGCCGTTCGCGGAATAGGTTTTCATCTCTAAAGGTCCCATTGGTAGATTTCAGGCGGCGATCTCGACGACCGCCTCGATTTCCACGGTGATGTTGCCCGGCAGGGAGCCGACACCGATCGCCGAACGGGCGTGCCCGCCGATACTATCAAAGACAGCGGCGAAAAGATCGGAACAGCCATTCACCACCTGCGGATGGTCGCTGAAGGTCGGGATCGCGTTGACGAAGCCAAGCAGCTTGACGACGCGCACGATACGGCCGAGGTCGCCTGCCGCAGCGTGCATGACGGCGAGCAGGTTCAGGCCGGTGAGACGGGCATGCTTATAGGCCTCTTCAACCGTGACGTCCTCGCCGACCTTGCCGGTGCAAAGCGTGCCGTCGGCGCGCAACGGGCCTTGGCCGGAGAGGAAGATCAGCCGTCCGCTTTCGGCATGGGTGACGAAGTTGGCGATCGGCGTCGGCGGCTCGGGCAGTGTCAGGCCCAATTCTGCGAGCCGGATGTAAGGCGTCATGAAAAGGCTCCTTGCGACAGCTTTCGCCGTCCTTCAGAAATGCGAGGCACGAAACCGCGCCAGGAAACTGCGGAGACGCTCATTGTCGATCTCCGCGCCCAGAATCTCGGCGGGCGGGCCTGCGGCGCTGACGCCGCCATCTGCCATGAAGATGATGCGGCTCGAGGCATCGCGGGCAAAGGCCATCTCGTGCGTGACCATCACCATCGTCATGCCGTCCTCGGCCAGGCTGCGCACGACCTCGAGCACCTCGCCGACGAGTTCCGGGTCGAGCGCGGAGGTTATCTCGTCAAGAAGCAGGATTTTTGGCTCCATCGCCACCGCGCGGGCGATGCCGACACGCTGCTGCTGGCCGCCGGAAAGCTCGGCCGGCAGGCTGTCGGCCTTGTGGGCAAGGCCGACCCGGCCGAGCCAGTGCTCGGCAATGGCGCGGGCCTCGGTACTGCTCTTGCCGCGCACCTTGCGCAGGCCAAGCATGATGTTGCCGGCCGCCGTCAGATGCGGAAACAGATTGAAACTCTGGAACACCATCCCGGTTTCGGCCCGCATCTTCGCCAGGTCACGCTCGCTGCGGCGCTGGCGTGTTCCCGTGTCGCGGAAGCCGACCTCCTTGCCGTCGATGCGGATGGAGCCGCTGTCGTAGCTCTCCAGGAAGTTGACGCAGCGCAGCAGCGTGGTCTTGCCGCTGCCGGAAGGCCCGATGACAGTCACCACCTCGCCGCGCGTCACCTGCAGGCTGACGGAGCGCAGGACCGCGACGGATCCAAAGGATTTGGAAACCTCGGAGACATCGAGAAGCGCCGGATTGGCGGGCGGGGCGATGGGCATCTTGCTATTCCCGGATGAAGGAGAAACGCCGCTCCAACCGTCGGCTGGCCAGGGAGAGCGCGTAATTGACGGCGAAATAGATGACCGCGCCGAGGATGTAGAGCGGCATCGCTTCGTAGGTGCGGCCGATGACCTGGTTGATGGCGTGCATCAGGTCGGTGATGCCGAGCAGCGAGACCAGCGCGCTGCCCTTCACCGCATCGGTGACGCCATTGATCCATGGCGGCAGGAAACGCCTGAACGCCTGCGGGAAGATGACGTAGGCCAGTCGCTGGCGAAAGGTCAGCCCGATCGCCATCGCCGCTTCGGACTGCCCCTTCGGTATGGAACCGACCGCACCGCGCAGATACTCGATGACCTGCGCCGTCTTGAACAGGGTGAGCGCCAGCACGGCTGCCCAGAAGGATTCCAGATGGAGGCCGACGGCAGGCAGGCCGTAATAGACGAAGAAGATGAGCACCAGGATCGGAATGCCGCGAATGGTATCGCTGAAAATGCGCACTGCCCAGCGCAGCGGAGCCGGGCCATAGACAACGCCGACGCCCATCATCACGCCAGCGACCAGCGACAACACCACGACCAGCAGCGAGACCCATAGCGTCACGGCAAAACCCTGGGCCAGGAAGGGCAAGGCATAGGCGATCTGGCCAAGCATCCTAGTGCGCTGCCCTGAACCGGCGCTCGACAAGCCGAAGTGCAAAAAGAAGCGCGTAGCCCGTCAAGAGATACATCGCCGTCACCACAAGGTAGACCTCGACGATGCGGAAGGTGTTGAAGTTGATCCACTGGGCGCCGTAGGTGAGCTCGGGCACCGAAATGACCGAAGCAACGGACGTGTCCTTGAACAGCGACAGGAACGTGTTTGAAAGCGCGGGCAGCGTTATGCGCAGCATCGTCGGCAGGCGCACATGAACCAGCCTTTGCCATGGCGTCAGGCCGATCGCCTTGCCGGCGTCGAGCTGTCCGCGCGGAACCGCTTCGAGCCCCGAGCGGAACACCTCGACCAGATAAGCGCCGCTATAGAGCGACAGCGTGGCAATGAACGAGGTCTGCGCGCTGTAGGCGATGTCGACCACCGTCGGCAGGCCGTAGAAGACGAGATAGACGAGCAGGATCAGCGGCACGTTGCGGATGAACTCGACATAGGCGGCGATGACGGTCCGCACCGCACGCCCGGCCGACACGTACCAGACCGCCAGAAGCAGTCCGATGAGGATGCCGATCGCGATGGAGATCACGGCCAGCTCGAGGCTGAGCAGCAGCCCGCCCCAAAGCTTGTCGAAATGCCGCCAGATCAGGTTGAAGTTCAGGGTATAGCCCATGTGTCCCTGTCATTATCGAGGGCTGTCGACGATAAGCCGCGGAAGGGCGCAAGCCCTTCCACTTGCTTGCATCAGATGACCGGGAAGCCGGGATGGCGCGCCGGCGGCTCCTGTCCAAAATAGTCCTTGAATGCAGCGTCGTAGAGCGCCGTCTCATGGCCGAACATGGCGGTGGTGAAGGTCGTGTTGACGAAGGTCAGCCAGTCGAGGTCGCCTTGCCGAAGTGCGGCGCCGTAAAGCATCGAGAACCAGCTCTTGCCGGCATCGAAGTATTTGTCCGGATTACGCGAGGCGAGCCAGCGAACCGTCGACAGATCGACGGCGGCGGCGTCGACGCGTTTCGATTCCAGTGCCTGCAGCACGTTGGCCTGCGTGTCTATCTGCATCACCTGCGACTCCGGCAGGACGATGTGCACATTTGCCTCGGCATCGACATTCTGCAGAATGGAAACCCGCGTCGCCGAACCGCCGGCAAGCAGCTTGTCGAAGGTCTTGTTTTCGGCGTTCGGAAGGGTCAGCAAGGCGATGCCTTCGACGTAATAGGGCCGGGAGAAGTGGATCAGCTGCGAGCGCTGGGCGGTCATGGTCATGAACTGGATCGAAATGTCGACCTTGTTGGTGGTCACGTTCGGAATGCGCTGGGCCGGATCCTGCATGACGAACTCGACCTTGGTCGTATCGTCGAAAAGTCCCTTGGCAAGAATGCGCCCCATGGTGATGTCCATGCCGACCAGTTCGCCGGCATCGTTTTCAAAGTGCCAGGGCGCGTTGGTGCTGCCGGTGCCGACGATCACCTTGCCGCGATCGAGAACGGTGCGCAGCAGGCTGTCCGGTGCCGCCTGCGCCGCCGCCTTCTGAACATCGACTGTTGTCGCTGCGCCCACCACTCCGGCCGTTGCAAGCCCGGCCAGTTTCAGAAAATCACGTCTTTTGGATGTGTCGTTCACGGCGACCTCCTTTTCGTGTTGTGTTCCCCTTTGCCGATACATGCATCGGTAATCTGCTGGATTGTCTCTTACAAAAGACACATGTATCCTGTACGAGACAGATACTAACACCAGGAATCAGCAATGCAAGATGGCAATGGCTTGGCAGTTCGGCCGGACGCTGGTCCGGACGAAGACAGGATTGCGGGCTCCCGCGAGAAGGGTCTCAACCGCGTGCTCCATATCCTGGAGTTTCTTCATGCGAACCAGCGAGCGATCGGGATTGGCGATCTCGCCAAGGGAGTGAATGCGCCGCGCTCGACGATCTACACGCTTGTGCGCTCGCTCGTGGATGCGGGCCTGCTGGAAATGGCCGGCGACGGCAATCGCGTCTATTTCGGGAAGAAGCTTTATCTCTACGGAATGGACTATGTGCGCGGCAACGACCTGCTCAGGAGAGGGCGTCAGGAAGTCGACGATCTTTCGCGCGAGACAGGCGAGACCTCCGAATTGTGCATGCTGCAAAGCGGCCGCTACACGATTGTCCATTCAAGCCCGGGCACCAGGCCGTTCCGGATCAGTTCGGCCACGGGTCTGCAGATACCGCTTCCCTGGACCGCTTCCGGGCGGTTGCTTCTCGCCGGTTTCGAACGGGCTGTGATCGAAGACATGGTGTCCGAAGACGATCTCGTCCTGCCGGATGGCCGCAGATTGCTGCTGTACGACTTCATAGAAGATATCGCTACGGCCGGGGCTGCCGGCTACTGTGTGACTTCCGGTCTTGTCGACGCCTATACAAAGTGCCTTGCCGCGCCGGTCTTTTCAGCTGCCGGCAAGGTCGAGGCGACGATATGCCTGGTGGTTCCCATCGACACTTCCGAGGAAAAGACCGGCGATCTCATCGCCCTGCTGCGCGAACGCGCCGCGAGGCTTTCGATCACGGGATGAGCAGGATTTGTCGCGACCGTAAGTGGGATTCGCTCACGCGATGATGTCGGGGATGATCCGGTCTTCCAGCGCCATCAGCCGGTCTTTCAGGAAGAGCTTTTTCTTCTTCATGCGCTGGATCTGCAGAGGGTCGCAGCCCATGGCGATCATCGCGTTGATCGCCGCGTCGAAATCGGCGTGTTCTTGCTTTAGCCGAGAATATTCGAGGCGGATATCGGCCTGTTCCTGTTCGGACATTATTTACCGTCTGCACGTCTGCGGCGCCCAAAAATGGGCCTGATTGGGCGAGGCCGGAGGTATCTTGCACCGGCGCGCAGCCAATACCACATTTCGTATTGTCGTGGAATGCTACCACGCAGCATTCGACATCGGTGCCCGATAGTGGCACACTGTCATTATGCCGTCACAGAAGCGAAATTGCGGTGGGACGCGCCTTGACGGCTGCAATCGAGGAAACCATGAAAGGGAGAACCAATCATGTCTCTTGCATCCCATCTTGATGAGCTGCAGCGGAAACACGGCGACATCGAACGCGAAATCGATGATGCGATGAACCATCCATCGGTCGACGACCTCGAAATCGTGAATCTCAAGCGGCGCAAGCTGGCGCTCAAGGACGAGATTGAGAAATTGAAGGCGAAGCCGAAACCCACCACGCACTGACGCTCATCTACGGCGCTGCGCGTCCTTTGGACGCGCAAAGGGCGCTGTCGTGCTTCTGATTTCGGCGCATGGTCCTTTCCGAAAATCCTTTCGGTTTCGGGTTCATGCAGGGAACAGTGCGCGCTTTGCCCGACCATCTTCTCCGGTGGCAACCAATGCCGCCGGAGCGTTTCCCTGTTTGTCCGGCGGTTCGATTTGACAGGTTTGCCTGCCTATCGCCATTGACAAGCCATCTTTGCTCCTCCACCTCATGCCGGGACCTTCTATAGCGCCGCGCCTCCTTTCGGACGCGCAATGGACGCTGTATTTTGATTTTTGCGCAGATTGTTTCCGGAAACCGATTCCGGAATTCGGCGCTAACAAAGGGCAGCCGGCCATGACCGGATATTTTTCTTCACCCTTCTCGCGCCGCACGTCTGTCGGTGTCGACGTCGGCGGCGTGATGGTCGGCGGGGGCGCCCCTGTCGTCGTTCAGTCGATGACCAACACCGACACCGCCGATGTCGACCAGACAGTCGCTCAAGTTGCCGCGCTGCATCGCGCCGGCTCCGAGATCGTGCGCATCACCGTCGACCGCGACGAGAGTGCCGCCGCCGTGCCCGCCATCCGCGAGCGGCTCGAACGGCTCGGCATAAATGTGCCGCTGGTCGGCGATTTTCATTATATCGGCCACAAGCTGCTCGCCGACCACCCGGCTTGCGCCGAGGCGCTGGCCAAATACCGCATCAATCCCGGCAATGTCGGCTTCAAGGACAAGAAGGACCGGCAGTTCGCGGCGATCGTCGAGATGGCGATCCGGTACGACAAGCCGGTGCGAATCGGCGTCAACTGGGGGTCGCTCGACCAAGAGCTTTTGACCAGGCTGATGGACGACAACCAGCGCCAGGGCTTTCCGCTGACCGCGCAGGAGGTAACGCGCGAGGCGATCGTGCAGTCGGCGATTCTGTCGGCCGAAATGGCCGAGGAGATCGGCCTTGGCCGCGAGAAGATCATCCTGTCGGCCAAGGTCAGCGGCGTGCAGGATCTGATCGCGGTCTACACCGAGCTTGCCACCCGCTCCAACCACGCGCTGCATCTCGGCCTCACAGAGGCCGGCATGGGTTCGAAAGGCATCGTCGCCTCATCCGCGGCGATGGGCATTCTTCTCCAGCAAGGCATTGGCGACACGATCCGCATCTCGCTGACGCCGGAGCCGAACGGCGACCGCACCCGCGAGGTGCAAGTGTCGCAGGAACTCCTGCAGACCATGGGGTTTCGGCAGTTCGTACCGATCGTCGCCGCCTGCCCCGGTTGCGGCCGCACCACCTCTACCGTGTTCCAGGAACTCGCGCAGGATATCCAGGCGGATCTGCGCAAGAACATGCCGGTGTGGCGTGAAAAATACCCCGGCGTCGAAAACCTCAAAGTCGCGGTGATGGGCTGCATCGTCAACGGTCCGGGTGAATCCAAGCATGCCGATATCGGCATTTCGCTGCCCGGCACCGGCGAGACGCCGACGGCGCCGGTATTCGTCGACGGCAGGAAGGCGGCGACGCTGCGCGGCCCTTCGATCGCCGCCGACTTCGAGAAAATGGTCGCCGACTATATCGAGCAGCGGTTTGGGCAACCTGGCAAGGCTGCGGCGGAGTAGGTCGATGCGGCGCTTCCCTTGGGCGACGCCGATTTTGCTTGGTGTTTTACTTGGTGGGCTGGGCTGGGCGACAGCCGTCCACGCCGATCCGCCGCGCCCTGCCAAGCAGCGGCTGCTCGACCGGGTTTGCAACCTGATCGAGGCGCATGCCGATCAAAACGGCCTGCCCAAGGATTTCTTTGCCCGGCTGATCTGGAAGGAAAGCCGCTTCGACCCCAATGCGGTCAGTCCGGTCGGCGCCGAAGGCATTGCCCAGTTCATGCCGGGCACCGCCAAGATACGCGGCCTCGCCAATTCCTTCGATATCGAGCAGGCCATTCCGGCCTCGGCAAAATATCTCGCCGAGATGAAAA
This sequence comes from Mesorhizobium sp. WSM4847, assembly GCF_055811335.1. Classification (NCBI taxonomy): domain Bacteria; kingdom Pseudomonadati; phylum Pseudomonadota; class Alphaproteobacteria; order Hyphomicrobiales; family Phyllobacteriaceae; genus Mesorhizobium; species Mesorhizobium sp. WSM4847. Next base: position 18,259 of record NZ_JBVVPY010000013.1, read on the forward strand.
CCGGCTTTGGCAATCTGGGCCTGGCCGCCGCCGCCTACAATGCCGGCGAAAGCCGGGTGTCGCGCTGGCTGAGTTCCGGCGGCTTCCTGCCGATGGAGACCGAAAACTACGTCCTGGACATCATGGGCGAGCCGGCCGACAGGTTCACCGACACCGCCTATGCCGGCAGCATCCAGCCGCTCGACAAGAAAGCGAGCTTCGCGGTCGCCTGCCGAAAACTGCCGGTCATCAAGTCCCAAACCGTGGCCATGGCGTCGATCAACATCAAGCCGTGGGGCGTGCAGGTGGCCGGCAATTTCCGCCGCGCCGCGGCGCTCAATCAATGGACTGGTGTGAAGCGCCGGTTTCCGGCCTTGCTTAAGGGCCATGATCCGGTGGTAAGCCGGGTGCGCTCGCCGATCGGCAGGCGCGGGATCTATGCTGTCCGCATCGGCGCCGACTCCAAAGCCAAGGCCGACAACATCTGCCGGAAACTGCAAAGCGTCGGCGGTGCATGCATTGTGGTGCGGAATCGGTGATGGGTGCCGACTGATTTTCCCGACAAACCATCGAAGCTGCGCTTTTATTCCACGAATTCTGCTGGTCCACGGCTTCAGCTATAGGCTTACCACGACCGACCGTCTCTACAACGATCCGGCCTCGTCCAGTTCTATGATATGGGAGAACGAAGGCGGCGTGGACTTCGAACGATTTCCGCCACAATCCCGCTACCGGTGTCGTCACTTACTCCACCCGTTACGAAATGCCCGGTAGCGGACGCGTGCTCAGCGCCGAATCGAAAATCGCCGTGCCGACAAAGGAAAGCCTTGCGCCGATGCTGGACCAGACCGGGCTGGTCGTCGAAGAATGGCTCGGCAACTGGCGTGGCGAGCCATACGTTCCAACATCGCCAGAAATCATTCCGATCGGCCGGCTGCGCCAGCCCGGACGTTGCTTCGCCTTGAGCGTTTTCCCATTCCTTGACGTGACCGATTGAGCGTACGGATAAGCCAAAGACACCACCGCCCAATTGCGGCGCTGCGCTGACGACGTGCCCACCGATGCACGTCGTGAGCATCTCGCAGGTTTACGTGTTCTGCACCCATGGCACCTCCTCTCCAGCATTTTGCATGCTGAAGAGGAAAACATATTATGGTTCGCATCTGCCGATAATCGGTGATAGTTTCCGTTCATCTGTGACGAATTGGAATAGATATCATCGACCGGCAAGAGACGATGGGTGTGTTCCTGGCAGTTGTCGAGGAAGGCGACTTCTCGGCAGCGGCACGCCGGCTGCGGATGACACCTTCGGCCGTCAGCAAAATCATCGGTCGGCTTGAGTCCCGCCTTGGCGTGCGCTTGCTGCAGCGCTCGACGCGGCGCATCAGCTTGACGGCGGAAGGCAGCACCTATGCCGAGAGCGCTCGCCGCATCCTGAACGACATCAAAGAGGCTGAAATCGCGGTTCAACCCGGAGCAGAACCGCGCGGCCGGCTGCGCGTCAGTCTTCCGAGCGCCTTCGGCCATCGCTTGATCGTGCCGATGTTGCCGGCCTTCATCGATCGCTACCCGGCCGTCGAGCTCGAGCTGATGTTCACAGATGCGATTGTCGACCTGTTGGCTGAGGCGACGGACGTCGCCGTGCGCGTTGCCGCACACAGCGATTCCAGGCTGGTGGTGCGGCGGCTGGCGCCCAATCGCCGTGTCATTTGCGCATCACCTCGATATCTCGAAAGACATGGCATGCCGACAACGCCAGACGACCTTCAAGGTCATATCTGTCTTGGCGTCACAGCGCGCGGCGGTCTCAATATCTGGGAGTTCGATGGCCCGGACGGTCTGCAAAGCATGCGTATCCGCAGCCCGATAGAGGCCAACAGCACCGAAGCGCTACGCCGGCTGGCGCTCGCCGGTATAGGCATCATCCGCATGTCCGAGATCTTGGTCGGGCCGGATATCGAGGCAGGCAGACTGACCGCGCTGCTCACCGGATACAATCATCCTAACGGAGCGCCAATCTGCGCTGTCTATCCGCCTGGCCGAATTCTGTCGCCGCGCGTGCGCGTGTTCGTGGATTTCCTGGCCGAACAGTTCGCCAACCCTCCTTGGCTGCACGGCGCGCCATAGGGCGGGAGTACAGCTTGGAACAGCGTCAGCTGTTGCGGGCCGCCACGAATTCCGCTGCTTGCTTCAGAAGCACGGCGTCTTCGCCATAGGGACAAAGCAAGGCGTGGGCCTGGTCGACGAGGCCTTGAAGCTGGTCCCGCGCCCAGTTGGCGCCGTGCAGCGCCACCAGCGTCGCCTTGCCGGCGGCTGCGTCCTTGCCGGTCGCCTTGCCCATCTGGCGCGCATCCGCCGTCAGATCGAGCAGGTCGTCGGCAAGCTGAAAGGCAAGCCCGATCGCCGAGCCGAATTCCGCCAGTCTTTCACGGTCGGCCGCCGGCGCGCCGGCAACAATTGCGCCCGCTTCGCAGGCGAAGCGGATCAACGCGCCGGTCTTCATCGCCTGAAGCCGGATGATGCCGGCTTCCTCCGGCCGGTTACGCTCGGCTTCGAGATCGAGCATCTGGCCGCCGACCATGCCGCCGGCTCCGGCGGCGCGGGCCAGCGCCAGCACCAGCGCCGCCCGCCGTTCGGCCGGCAGCATTGTCGCTTCGTCGGCAATGATGTCGAAGGCGAGCGCTAGCAAGGCGTCGCCGGCGAGGATGGCGGTCGCCTCGTCGAAGGCCTTGTGAACGGTCGGCTGGCCTCGGCGCAGATCGTCGTCGTCCATGGCCGGCAGATCGTCATGGATCAGCGAATAGCAATGCACGCATTCGAGCGCCGCCGCCACGCGCAGCGCCGCCTCGCCGTCGGCGGAAAACAGCGCGGCGCTTTCCATGACCAGGAAAGGGCGCAGGCGCTTGCCGCCATTCAGCACGCCGTGGCGCATCGCCTCCATCAGACGCTGCGGCCGCGCGATCTCGCCTGAAAGCGGGCGGTCGTCGAGCAACCGCCTGAGCAGCGCCTCGATCGGCCCTGTGCGTGCGAGAAGCGCTGCCTCGAACGGTATTTGATCGTCTTTCGCCATGCCGGGGACGGGTAGCCGACACTCAGACGTTGCGCAAGAAGCCAAGCGCCATTATGCCGGGGGCAGGGAGCAGCATGGATTGAGCGGCTTGGCGGAACCGATCGTCGATCACGAAACCGAAGGGCTGGACATGGTGAGGCCGAAACGCGGCAATCGCATCGGTCTCAAACGCTGGCCTCGGCACTGGGTCCGGCGCGGTATCACCATCGCCGTGGTGCTGGCGCTGATGCCGCTGGTGTTGACCTTTCTGTACCTGCCGCCGTTCGTGCATCCGGTATCGACACTGATGCTGAAGGATCTGGCGACGTTTTCCGGCTATGACCGGCGCTGGGTCTCGATCGACGATGTGGCGCCGGCGTTGGCGCATTCGGTCATCATGTCGGAGGACGGGCAGTTCTGTTTCCATCGCGGCATCGACCTTGGCGAGTTGAGGGGCGTCGTCGACGACGCGCTGGCCGGTGAGATGACGCGCGGCGCCTCGACCATCACCATGCAGAGCGTCAAGAACCTCTATCTGTGGTCGCGGCCGTTGGGCTCGGTCCGGAAAGTCGTCGAGCTGCCGCTGGCTGTCTATGTCGACATGGTGATGTCGAAACGGCGCATCATGGAAATCTATCTCAATATCGCCGAATGGGGGCCGGGCATCTATGGCATCGAGGCCGCCGCCCAGCATCATTTCGGGGTTTCGGCAAAACGATTGTCGCGTCGCCAGGCGGCGCTGCTTGCCGTCACCCTGCCGAACCCGATCGCCCGCAACCCGGCGAAGCCCGGGCCGGGGCTGAGACGGCTGGCCTCGCTGATCGAGCGGCGCGCCGGTCGGTCCGGCGCCTATGTCGGCTGTCTGCGATAGCTTAAAAAAATTCGCGACGGCGCTGGCCAAAACGGCGCAGGGCGTGTATAGGCACCCGACTTTCTCAGATTCCGGCCCTGACGCGGCCCTTTCACGAGGGCAGCCGGGGCATTTTGACCATGTAGTGGAGCATATCCATGGCCGTACCGAAACGAAAAACCTCCCCGTCGAAGCGCGGCATGCGCCGCTCGGCCGATGCGCTGAAGGCCCCGACCTATGTCGAGGACAAGAATTCCGGCGAGATGCGCCGCCCGCACCATATCGACCTGAAGACCGGCATGTATCGCGGTCGCCAGGTTCTGGAGCCGAAGGAAAGCTGACAACGCTTTCGACGGTTTGGGACTATCGAAGGACCGGCCATCGCGCCGGTCTTTCTGCGTTTTGCGCAGATGATCGCCCCTCGAATTGTTGTCAAATATGCCAGCAGCCGTACCGGATGCAGCCGTACCGGCTGGTACTGTTATTTCGCACGGTCTTTGTCCGTGTTCGCGGTCGCATGCGAAAATTCTTGACGGCGAACGCCGAGCGCATACTAGAGAAGGCTGTCCAACCGGAGCCTTCTGATGTTCGGTGCCATCCCGCTGCTGATCGTACCCTTCGTCCTCTATAATCTTGGGCTTCTGGGAATATTCGGCGGCGGCGACGATCCTTGGGCAATCCAAATGTTCTCGATCCGCATGATGTCGGGCGGAGTGTTCTCGATGACGCTCGGCGATCTGATCGTGCTGATCGGGCTGCTTCTCTTCTTCGTCGAAATCTTGAAATCGACGCGCACGACGAGCGCCTCGATCATGGACCACCTGTTGTCGACCTTCGTCTTCGTGGCGTTCCTGGTCGAGTTCCTGCTGGTGAAGGGCGCGGCGCACTCGGTTTTCTTCATTTTGATGGTCATCGCACTGGTCGATGTCCTGGCCGGCTTCTCAGTATCGATGCGAGCAGCCAGCCGCGACATAACCATGAGCTAATGCATGTCGCGCAAAGCATGCCTCGGGCTTGAACGAGGGTGCGCAGCGGTTTTGCTGTAACGACATGCATAAAAGGCGGTGAAGCAGCCGCCTCGTCGTCAGCACCTGCCGACGGCAGGACAGGCCCGCCCGACACGCCGGACCGCTATTTTTTCTTGGCGCGTGTCGGCTTCTTCACCGGAGCAGCCGGCGCATTGGCGAGGTCTTCCGCTTCCTTGGCAAGGCGGAGCGCCCTCAGCTTGTTGGTCTTTATCTGGCGGGCATCGCTCTCGGCGACATATTCCGCCATCGCCTTCTGACGAACCGTGGCTGCCTCTTCCTGCTTCTTGAAACGCAAATCGGCCCGCGCGCGGGCAGTATCCTTAGAGTTCTCAACCAAGGGCTTTTCCAATCCCGTAAATTATAGCTTTCAACGGCTTTAATAGCAGAGCCGCCCTGCGATGGGGGAAATAAGTTGGTCAGGCGCCGGCATCGCACCCGGCGCCCGCCGCCTTTCGGGCGACAACCGCCTCGTATCCGGCCTGCAACGTCGCACGCACGGTGGCATCCGGCGGCGTGTCGGAAGGCGTGCCCAGATGTTCGTGGCGCAGTTCGTCCATGAACTTTTCCCACATCGGCGGGCCGCCCTTTTCCAGAAGCTCGGCGCGGATCGAGAGCTCCTCGCTGACCGGCAGCCAGACGCGACCCCAGGCGCCGAGATGCGCCAGGATCGGCACCAGCGTTATCGCCATTTCGGTCAGGCTGTAGATCGCCTTCTGCTTGTGGGTGGGATCGTCAGCCCTGGTCAGCATGCCGAGTTCCATCAGTCGCTTCAGCCGATCGGCGAGGATGTTGGAAGCGATGCGTTCCAATGACCCGTTGAGCAAGTCGCGAAAGTGGCGTTTGCCGCCGAAAATCATGTCGCGGAGGATGATCAGGCTCCACCGGTCGCCGAACACTTCAAGCGACAGGTTGATCGGGCACCCAGAACGATGATCGATGCTCATGCGAATCTCCGACAGAAACTGGTTGCATTATCATATCAGTTTTATTATCGTGCAACTGATTGCGAAATGCAATCGGTTTTGCAGAGAGGAGACGGCGACCATGACCAAGGCAGCGGAACCCGAAATCGTGTCGCAGACGTTTGGCGATCCCGCGCATCCGCCGATGCTGCTGATTATGGGCGCGATGGCTTCGATGCTTTGGTGGCCTGAGGCGTTCTGCCGGAAACTGGCCGGCAAGGGCCTGTTCGTGATCCGCTATGACAATCGCGATACCGGCCGTTCGACCAAATATGCGCCGGGCGAACCGCCTTACACTTTCGACGACATGGTGGACGACGCCATTCGCGTCCTCGACAATCATGGCATCGCGAAAGCGCATGTCGTCGGCATGTCGATGGGCGGCATGATCGCGCAACTCGTGGCGTTGAAATATCCGTCGCGGATCATCTCGCTAACGGCGATCAGCACTTCGCCAATCGGGATCGACACCTCGCATCTGCCAGGGACGAGCGAAGCCTACATGAAGCATTCGGCCGAAGGCGCCAAGGTCGATTGGTCGGACCGAGCCCAGGTGGTCGACTACATCGTCAAGGACGCGCACGCGATCGCCGGCACCGCGCATCCATTCGACGGGAAGCGGACGAGGGCCTTCGTCGAACAGGACTACGACCGGTCCGGCGGTTTTCTAAGCGCGACCAATCATTTCATGCTTGAGAGCGGTGAAGATCGGGGCGGCGAGGATCGGGGCAGCGAGGATTGCAAGGGTCGCCTGCACGACTTGAAGGTTCCGCTCCTCGTCATCCACGGCACCGCGGATCCGATCTTTCCGGTCGAGCATGGCGCCGCTCTGGCCGAAGCAGTTGCCGGCGCGAGGCTTGTCCGCATTGAAGGCGGCGGCCACGAACTCCATCCCGACGATTGGGCCGCGATCGTTGATGCCATCGTCGCCCATAGCCAAGCCAGGTAAGCGCGGAGCTGGACCTTGACACACCATTGGCAATAGTTAAGTAATCGCTTCAGTGTTTAGCTCCGTAAACCATGCAGCGGCGAACCACCAAGCGAACGAGCAAAGCAGTGTCCTTGACGATGCATCTCCATCCGCTCGCCTCCTTCTGCTGGAAGCCGCTGATCGCACTATGAAAACGGAACGCCGTTCACATCTGTCGGCAATGAACAGTCGCGCGCTACCACGACCGGCTGCTGCTGCGGCCGTCTGTCGCCCGAGTGATCGAGGAAGCGCAGCCCTATTTGAAACTTTCCCCTACAACAACGGTTAAGCCCGATGCTGCACGATACCGCCCAGCTCGACCTGATGTTCCAGGCGCTCGCCGACCCGGCGCGGCGGCACATGGTGGAGCGGCTGTCGTGCGGCCCCGTATCGGTCAGCCAGTTGGCCGAGCCGCTGGCGATGTCGCTGTCGGCGGTCGTCCAGCACCTGAACGTGCTCGAGGCGAGCGGTCTCGTCCGCACCGAAAAGCTCGGCCGGGTGCGCACCTGCCAGCTCGAGCCGAGGGCGCTGAGGACCGCCGAACACTGGATCAACGAACGGCGCCTGAGTTGGGAACAGCGGCTCGACCGGCTCGGCGGCTTTCTTGCGGAAACCAAAGACGAAACCGAAGGAAACTGAGGAGGCCAACATGAGCGAACGCTCCGTCATCCATTCGACCATAGTGCTCGAACGCAGCTACGACGCTTCGCCGGCGCGGGTGTTCGCCGCTTGGTCCGATCCCGCCGCATTGCAGCGCTGGGGCTCGCCCGGCGAGGGTTGGGAAAGCAGCATTGAATGCTTCGAGTTCCAAGTGGGCGGCATTGCGCTCAGCCGTTTCGGACCCAAGGATGGCGAGAGTTATGTGAACGAGACGCGCTACCTCGACATCGTGCGCGACCAGCGCATCGTCTCGGCTGGTGGCATGACCAGCAGCGGCCAGCCATTGTTGTCGGCCTGCTGACGGTTGAATTCAGTCCAGAAGGCACAGGCTGCCGGCTGCTGATGACCGAGCAAGGCGCCTTTCTTGACGGCCATGATCAGCCCAAAAACCATCAGGCTGGCTGGAGCCAGATGCTCGACAACCTGCGGGTGGAATGCGCGCGAGTGCCCCAGCCTGAGCCAAAGACCAGCAGAATCGGGAGGATATGATGAAACTCTACTGCGGCATCGGTCCGAATTCCTACCGCGTCCGCATCTTCATGGCTGAGAAAGGCATCGACGTTCCGCGGGTTGATGTCGATCTGACAAAAGGCGAGCACAAAACCCCGCAATTCCTTGAGCTCAACTCACTCGGCCAGATTCCCGTGCTCGTGCTCGATGGCGGGACGGTGATCACCGAAAGCATCGCCATCTGCCGCTATCTGGAGGCGCTTCATCCAACGCCGGCACTGTTCGGCTCGGACGCGGTCAGCCAAGGCAAGGTCGAGATGTGGAACCGCCGCGCCGAGATCGAGATCTTCGGAACGATCGGCAGCATTGCGCTGCATTCCGATCCCATGTTTGCGGAGCGGCTTGTGCAGTACCCGGCTTTCGCCGAAACCCAGCGCGAAGCCGTTCCGGCAAAGCGGGCGTGGCTTGACCGCGAGATCGCCGATGGCCGCCCGTTCATCGCGGGCGACCAGTACTCCGTCGCCGACATCACCGCCTGCGTCGCAGCGTGGCTTGGCGCCTTCTTCGGAGCCGACATCCCGGACTCGCTCGTCAATGTCCATCATTGGCTCGACCGCGTTCAGAAACGTCCAAGCTGGAACGCTTAGGCCGGTGTCTGACATTGTTTCAATGAGATGTGCGGCTCAGCGCCAGCACCTGGATCCGGAGGAGCTTCGCCATGCCTGTCTACTGGCAAAGATGCGACGGCGCAGCTCAGCTTCCGGGCGAGCCAAGCTGCTCGGCTTCCCAGAACTGGTCGAGCCAGATGTTGAGCTTCAGGAAGCCGGCACTGCTGACCGTATAGACGCGCCTTGTCCCTTCCGGCTTGGCGTTGACCAGCCCGGCGTCGAGCAGCACTTTCAGATGCTGCGAAACCGCCGGGCGCGAGACCGGCAACCCGGCGGCCAGTTCGTTGACAGTCTTCGGGCCGCGCCGAAGCTCTTCCAAGAGATAGCGCCGGTTGGGGTCGGCAATCGCCATGAAGGCGTCGGAAAACATCATGCCTTATTTGTGAGGCAAAGTTTTCCAAATCTCAACCGTTGGTTTCAGGCTTTCTGCGCGGATCGAGCCGCAAGGCTTCCGGGGTGATCGAGCGCTCGGCCGGTTGCGTCTTGAAGGCGTCGCGGTCTTCGATTGGCACCGGTGCGCGCCGGCTGATGCGCAGCAGCGTATAGCCTGCCAGACAAAGATGCGCGAGGGCCGTTGCAAGGAACAGGCTTTCCGGACGCATCCAGCCCATCAGGCCGGCGGCCAGCAGCGGCCCGATCATCGTGCCGAAACCATAGAGCAGCAGCAGGCCGCCGGACACTTTGACGAAATCCTCCGCCCGGGCGTGGTCGTTGGCATGGGCCACGGCGATCGAATAGAGCGTGTAGGCAAAGGCCCCGTAGGCGGCGGTGCAGACGATGACAAAGACGCCGGAGCGTGGCTCGAACAGGAACAGCGCGATGGCGAACAGCGCCGCGCCGCAGGCCAGGCCCGCCAGCACGAAGCGGCGGTCGGTCTTGTCGGAGAGACGCCCGGCCGGAAGTTGCATGGCGGCGCCGGCGACGACCACCAGGCTCATCATCAGCGCGATCTCCGCCGTGGAAATGCCGATGCGGGCGCCATAGACGGCACCAAGCGTGCCCCAGGCGCCGTTGGCGACGCCGATCAGAACGCAGGCGATCGCCGACACCGGCGAATTGACATAGAGCCCCTTGACGTCGAGCGAGACGTCCTGCAGCGGCTTGGGATGCGAAGCCGTCGACACTGCGGTCGGAATGAGCGACAGGCAGAACAGGATACCGGTGATCATGAACAGCGAGGCCGACTTCACGTCGCCGCCGGCAACGATCATCTGGCCGCCCATGATCGAGGCATAGGTGACCATCATGTAAAGGCCGAAGACGGCGCCGCGGTTCTCGTTGGTGGACTTCTCGTTGAGCCAGCTTTCGATGATCATGAAGGCGCCGGCCATGGTGAAGCCGGTGAAGGCGCGCAGCAGGATCCAGATATATTCGTCGATGATCAGGCCGGTGAGCAGTGCGACGATGGCTCCCGATGCCGCAAAGGCGCCAAAAGCGCGTACGTGACCGGCGCGGCGCACCAGGCGCGGCGCAAAGAAGCAGCCGGTGACGAAGCCGCCGGCCCAGGCCGTGCCCATCAGGCCGAGCGATGCGGTCGAGAAACCCTCCAACTGGCCGCGCAGCGGCAACAACAGCCCGTGCAGTCCGGTTGCCGCCAGCAGGAAAGCGGTGCCGCGAAGCAGCGAAAGGATCGGTCGGTAGCTTGCGAACATTTAGCTGATCCGGCTGGAATTTGGGGAGGGTCTGAAGACAGTCGCATTCGAGCTTTTCGGCGGCGGGCGCTTCGGCTCTGGAAACTATCCGCGGCGAAACAGCGCCTCGGCCGCTGATTTGGTGGTGCTCTTGGTCTTGAGCTCGGCTTCGAGCCGGGCGATCTCGTCGCGCAAGATGCCGATCCGCTCGGACAGTTCATCGACGGAAAGCAGCGACAGATCCTGCCCGATCTCATGCGGGCGCGCTTTCTTTTTGGGTTCGTCGTCGAAGATCGCCATCGTCGCTCCTCGCTCATGCGTCAAAATTAAACGGCTACAGCGTCCTTGGCGCGTCCAATCGCACGCCCGGCGCTGCAGTGGCCATTTGCCTGATTTGGCAATGAGCATACATAGGGCAGGGGCATGGATGCAAACAGTCGGCAATAAAACCGGCAAGTCGGCAAGAAACTGGCGAAGCGAGACGGGAAAAATTCATGGCGAGTGGACAGGACAAGATTCCGGCGAAGATGACGGCCATCGCGATCTCGGAACCCGGCGGACCGCGGGTTCTGAAACCGGAAACGCGCGACGTGCCCGTGCCCGGACCTGGCGAAATCCTGATCCGGGTGCGCGCCGCCGGTATCAACCGGCCGGATGTGCAGCAACGCAAGGGCGTCTACCCGCCGCCGCCTGGTGCGTCGGACCTGCCGGGCCTCGAAGCGTCAGGCGAAGTTGCCGCTCTTGGCGACAAGATATCGCGCTGGCGCGTCGGCGACCGGGTCTGCGCGCTGACGCCCGGCGGCGGCTATGCCGAATACGTCAGGGTGCATGCCGGCAGCGTGCTGCCGCTGCCCGCCGGCTTTACCCACACCGAAGCGGCGGCGGTACCGGAAAACTACTTCACCGTCTGGCATAATGTCTTCGAACGCGGCGCCCTGAAGAGCGGCGAGACGCTGCTCGTGCATGGCGGCTCGTCCGGGATCGGCACCACGGCGATCCAGCTCGCCTCGGCCTTCGGCGCCCATGTCATTACCACTGCCGGCAGCCAGGAGAAGTGTGACGCCTGTCTGAAGCTCGGCGCCGACCGGGCGATCAACTACCGCGAGGAGGACTTCGTCGCGGCGGTCAAGGACGCGACCGGCGGCAAGGGCGCCAACGTCATCCTCGACATGGTCGGCGGCGACTATGTGGCGCGAAACTACGAGGCCGCGGCGGTGGAAGGCCGCATCGTCCAGATCGCCACGCAGAGCGGGGCGGTGGCAAGCACCGACTTCTCGAAGATGATGGCCAAGCGGCTCACCCACACCGGCTCGATGCTGCGGCCGCGCACCGTCGAATTCAAGGCGGCGATCGCCGCAGCGCTGGAGGCGCAGGTGTGGCCGCTGCTCGGCACCCGCAAGGTAGCACCGGTCATGGACATGATCTTTCCGCTCAGGGAAGCGTGGCGGGCGCATGAGCGGATGGAGGACGGCGACCACATCGGCAAGATCGTGCTCGATGTCGGCTGACGGTCGGCAAGCAAGCTGAACAATGCAACAAACGCATTCCCGCCATGCAAAAGCGTCTGTTCAACTTTTCATCAACGGTGCCTATTTGAGCGGCATCGAAACGATGGAGGACTCCATGAACCCGATCCGTGCTTTCCGTAACTGGCGCATGTACAATGAAACCGTGCGCGAACTGAATCGCCTGAACGCCCGTGAGCTCAACGACCTCGGCATCAACCGTGCTGACATCGAGAGGATCGCCCGCAAGACGCTTTGATCCGTCAAGCAAGAGCCGAGGCAGGCGGTTTTCCCGTCGCCGGTTCCGAGCCCGCTGGACCCTGTCCGGCGGGTTTTGTCGTTTTGAAGTCCGAGGCTACAGCGGCGGCTGCTATGATGGCCACTATCCAGAACCGAATACAACTCGACCGCAATCTGCGGTTGACTCCGGTTTCAGCGTGGGCATTTTGATCGCGCGGGACTAGGTCAGCGGCTGCGGGCGCCGATCCGGGCCAGTAGCGTGCTGACTCTGAAACAGGCTTGCGCCCATGTTCGACGATCTGACGGACAAGATCTACGAGGCGGCTTTCGTGCCGGAACTTTGGGGCGATGCGCTCGAAGCTGCCGGCAGTCTTTCTGGTTCGGCCACCGGCGCCATCTTCCTGTTCAGTGCCGAATCTCCGGTTCGCGGCAGATTGAGTGACGTTTCTCCGGTTCACGGCAACTCGCTGCGATCCGTGTTTGACGAATTTGTCGCCAGCGACGGCTGGAAATTCTCTGACGCGGTACAGCGTATGTGCAGCATGCAGCCGGCGAGCTTCGTTCAGGTCGAAGATTTCCTGACAGCCGAAGAGGTCGAACGTGATCCGGTGCGGATACAGCTGAGAGCGGCCGGTATCGGCGCACACGTTTGTTCGGCAGTCGCCATGCCGAGTGGCGAGCTCGTCACTTTCGTCTTTCAACGGTGGATGAAGGATGGCACCTACGATCGGGCGTCGGTCGATCGGCTGGACCAGCTTCGCCCGCATTTCGCGCGTGCCGGCATGGTCTCGGCGCGACTGGGGTTGGAACGGGCCAGGGCGACCGTCTCGGCACTCGAGACCATCGGGCTGCCGGCCGCGGTCATGACTGCATCGGGACGCGTGCTGACGGCCAACGGCCTGCTGGAAGAATTGACCGAGATGTTTCTGCCAACCGCCTATGGCGGCATGGCGATCGCCAATGCCTCCGCCAATGCGCTTTTCCAGCAGGCCATCCTCGAGAACCGCAACGATTTCGCGGTCCGATCCATTCCTGTTGCCGCGAACGAAAGCCGGCCGGCTCTGGTCATCCATCTTTTGCCGCTGCGCCGCGCCGCACATGACATTTTCACCGGCGCGGACATCCTGGTTGCTGCAACGGAAGTAAGGGCCAGTGCCGTCGTGCCTTCACCAATCCTCCTCGCGGGCCTGTTTGACCTGACGCCCTCCGAGGCACGTCTGGCCGCCGTGCTTTCGCAGGGACGACCCTTGAAAGATGCGGCATCCGACTTGAAGATCACCGTGAAGACCGGCCGGACCTATCTCGAACGGATTTTCGCCAAGACCGGGACAAGTCAGCAAAGCCAACTCGTCGCCTTGCTCAAGAGCACAGAACCGCTCAATCGCAGATGACGATCGGCCAAATCGGTGGAAGACCGCCTATTTGTTGCTTCAATGGCTAAGCGCGGCAAAACCAATCGCTATCAAGGCGCCTCCCAGCACCATGTCCACGTGCTTGCGGAAACGGTTGTAGAATTCGCGCATGGCTGGCTGGGAAATAGCCAGGCCGACAAGGCCAAACCAGGCGATTGCAATGGCAAAAACCAGCGCTACCACGGATATCTGGATTGGCCCGCGCGTATTCAAGCTCAGCGCAGAGGATGCAAAAAACAATGCGGTGGCCGGATTAGCCGCCGCCGTGACAAACCCCAGCCGGAAGTACCGAACGATGGGAAGCGGCTTCGGCTCGTCGGCGCCGATCGTGATCGACAGCGCCCGCCGCATCGAATTCCAGCCGATGAAGACCAGCATTGCGCCGTAAAGGCTGGCGGCTATCTGGTGCGCAATGCCGCCCGGCGGCAGCGCTGCGGCGCCCGTCGCGACGACCATCGCGAGCGAACTCGCGCCCAGGGCAATGCCGGCGGCTGCCGAAAGCGCTGTAGTACGCGAAGCGGTTAGCCCGGCCTGCGCGACGACAGCAAAATTGGCGCCCGGCAGCATTGCCAGAAGCGCATAGGAAATGGCGAACGGAAACAACCCCGCCGCGACAGCGTGCCCGGTTTCCAACATCGATTAGCCCACATCGGCGGCGGCTTGCCCTCCCAAAGCAGCTCGCCGCTACCGAAGCGAAATGTGGATGAAACATGTTCCCACTAACAGTCGGCAAATGCCGACAGAAGGACGTTTTGTTGCCGGGCTAGCGGCCGCGGCCGCTGAGCGGCTCACCGAAGGCGCGATGCTGACGCCGATAAGGCTGCCTTGACAGGTTCGATATCTCCCCCCATCTCGCGACTACCTTCCAAAAACGTTGCGGAACGGCAACGGAGCGGCTATATAAACCGCGATTTTCCCATTTTGGTGGCTCTAAAACCACCGCCCGCGCGGGAACGCGGGCGAACGAGAAGGATATTTGCAATGGCCAATACGCTGCTGATGCCCAAGGCGACCGCCGTCTGGCTGGTCGACAACACCGCGCTGTCCTTCGAGCAGATCGCGCAGTTCTGCGGACTGCATCCGCTCGAGGTCAAGGCGATCGCCGACGGCGAATCGGCGCAAGGCATCAAGGGCATGGACCCGATCATGACCGGCCAGCTGAGCCGCGACGAGATCGCACGCGCCGAGAAGGATCCGAACCATCGGCTGAAGCTGTCAGACCCCAAGGTGCGGGTGCCGGAATCCAAGCGCAAGGGTCCGCGCTACACGCCGCTGTCGAAGCGCCAGGACCGGCCCAACGCCATCCTCTGGCTGGTGCGCAACCATCCCGAGTTGAAGGACGCGCAGATCGCGCGCCTCGTCGGCACCACCAAGTCGACGATCGACCAGATCCGCGACAGAAAGCACTGGAACTCAGCCAACCTGCAGCCGATGGATCCGGTGACGCTGGGGCTCGCCTCGCAGATCGACCTCGACATGGAAGTCAACCGCGCCTCGCGTGGCCGCGAGCAGGCACAGCCGGCCGGCGACACGCTGCTGCCGGCGGCATTGACCGAGCGCCTCGTGCCGGCGCCGGAGAAGCCAAGGGACGAGGATGCGGAACTCGACGCCAACGCCGTCTTCGCCAAGCTCTCGGCGCTGAAGTCGAAGGACGAGGACAAGGACGACGAGGAGGGCTGAGGCGCCTCTTCCTTCTCCCCTTGTGGGAGAAGGTGGATCGGCGCGCAGCGCTGAGACGGAAGAGGGGTGTTGGAAGAAATGAGGCGTCGGCGTTCCCTGGAACACCCCTCATCCGGCCGCTTCGCGGCCACCTTCTCCCACAAGGGGAGAAGGCAAGAAGCGCCGCGCCTAGGTTCGCGCGGCCCGGTCCGGCGCCATGCCGTAGTCCTCGCTGCGCTCCACCGCACGGTAAAAATCGGCGAGCTGCTTGCCGCGCTCCGGCTTGAAGACGCGGCCGGCTATGACCACTGAAGCAATGCGGTCGATGCGGAAAGCGCGAAAGTCGTCGCGCATCTCGCACCAGGCGACCAGCGTCCACACCTTGCCCCAGAACCACAGGCCCAATGGCCTGATGTCGCGCACGGTGCTGCGGCCTGCTTCGTCGGAGTAGTCGATGGTCAGCACCTGGCGTTTTTCCACCGCGCGCTCGATCAGGTCGATTGCTTCGCGGGCGGCGTCGCTCACCACCCACATCGGCGTGTGGATCTCGGTGCGGGCGATGCGGTCTTTTTCGGCATCGGGCAGCACGGCGCCGATCTTGACCAGCGCCTCGTCGGCGGCCCGCGCCATGGCAGCGCCGCCAAATGCTCGCACCATGCGGGCGCCGGCGACCAGCGCGACGATCTCGTCACGCGTGAACATCAGCGGCGGAAGGTCGAAACCCTCCCTCATCATGTAGCCGACGCCGGCCTCGCCGTCGATCGGCACGCCCGTCGACTGCAGGTCGGCGATGTCGCGGTAGATGGTTCGCTCGGAAACCTCGAGCCACGTGCCCAGCTTCTGGGCGGTGACCAGACGGCCACCGCGCAGATGCTGCACGATCTGGAAGAGCCTGTCGGCGCGGCGCATCGTACGGTCCCTCGATGTTGTTTTTAGCCTGTCGTTGTCCCCAAACCGGTTCCAACTTTCGGGCGATGCATTATGGCTCAAGCCCTTCGCGCTTGCGCTGCGCGGCGACGAATGCCGCGCCGAAGGACAACTTCCCTGTTGTCGGCGTCTTTGCATCCAGCACCCGCCAGAACGGCGCGATGTCGCTCAGCGTCATGCCGCGTTCCAGATCCTCGTTGGCGGCCTCGGCGACAGTGCGCAGATGATAGCCGATGGTGACCGGACATGTCACTTCGGCGCCGTGCTCAATGGCGAGCGTGGTGCGCAACGCGCGGACATCCATGGCCACGCCCTTTGGAATTGAGCGGATGAAATCATCGACCTGCCGTGCCGTCGGCACCAGCATCGGCTGGCCCTCGACGACGTCGGCAACAGTGCGCGGCGTCGGCTTGATGCCATTGACGCCCGGCGTGTTCAGCCTGTCGTTCCAGCTCTTTACCATGCGTCACCTAGACGAAGAGCCCGAAGCTTTTGCAGGGATGAAGGCCATGTCTGTCTCCTGGTACTTTCGAATTATTGCACGCCGCTCCTGACACCATACTGTCAGGAGGCTTCAGCATATTCCCCTTCGGCATACTCCTTGGCGAACAGCGTACGCATCTCAGCGAGATCGCTGCTTCTCTGGGGATAGAGCGTCTTCAAAAAGGCAAGAGCGAAGGTGCCGGGAGCCGAACCCGGCGCGGACACGATGCGACCGTCGGCGACGGCATAGGGCACGTCCTGATAGTTCTGGGCGCCCGGATAGCCCGGTTCCTTTTCGTTGATCCAGTCACGACCATTGCTGGTGTGTTTGGCGTTGCCGAACAGGCCGGCACGCGCCAGTGCCAGCGTGCCCGCGCAGATGCCGCCGACCACACCGCCGCGCGCTGCGACCGCTGTCAGCAGTGCGGAGATGTCAGGCGGAGCATCGACCCACTGGTCGGAGCCGATGACCGCGACGGCGTCAAGATCGGTGTTTTCATCAACCGCGGTGGAGCGGTCGGGCGTCAGCATAAATCCGCTCGCCGAAGTCACCGGCTTGCCGTTCGGCGCCAGCGAAACCGCGCGTGCGCCGAACCATTCGACCGCCGAAGCCGCCAGCAGCCCGTATTCCCAGTCTGCGAAACGATCGATGAAAAGAACGCCGATAGTTTTCTGTTCCGACATTTGCTGCTCCGTCTTTCGGTCCGCCGGACCTATTTATCTGGGCGCGTGGCGTCCGCATGCAACCGCTGCCGCAAAAAATCGCCTCAATGGCCGCGGCCGTGGCGGCCTTCATAATTATCCGGCCAACCGATGTCCTTGCGGATGCTCTGCGGCAACCCGTTCATGAAACGCCGGGTGCGGATCTCGTTGCGCATCGTCCGGATCTTGCCGACATAGTGCTGAACGCTACGCAGAATGGTAAAACCGTTCATGGCTGGTCTCCTCTCTTTCTATGGAGACACTATCGCACACCCCTCCTGACAGCAGTCTGTCAGGAGGCAGAGCGGTCTTTGGCGAGCGTGCCAGGTTTTGCCGGTTCCGATCCGTTTGCCCGAGAGAATCAGGCTTTCTCGTCGCCGGATCAAGTCTTTCATCTGCCAACGACGGACCGTCGGAATCCGCAGCAGCGACAGGGCCGGGGTTCTGATATCTAAGGAGAAAAATTTTCGAGAGATCAGGGAGATCACAATGAGCCTGCAACTGACAGGAATTCACCATCTGACCGCAATCACGGCCAATGCACCCGGAAACCTTCGTTTCTACACCAGGACCCTGGGCCTGCGACTGGTCAAGAAGACGGTCAATCAGGACGACACGTCGGCCTATCACCTTTTCTATGCCGACGCCGAGGCGACGCCTGGCACCGATCTTACCTTCTTCGATTGGCCGGTCGGACGCGAGCGGCGCGGCACCAACAGCATCGTGCGGACCAGCCTGAGGGTCGCCAGCCCTGAAAGCCTTGTCTGGTGGAAGCAGCACCTGTCCGGCGAGACCGTCGCGACGGGAGAGATCGGCGATATCGGCGGCCACCCGTCGCTGGACTTCGAAGACCCGGAAGGCCAGCGCCTGCGTCTCGTCAGCGATGGCGGCAAGGGCGACAGTCACCCCTGGGATCAAAGCCCGGTCCCAATCGAGCACCAGATACGCGGGCTCGGGCCTATCGTCATCAGCGTTCCCGACATCACCAACACTGAAACCGTGCTGACCAGGGTGATGAACATGCGCAAGGCGCGGGACTATGCCTCGCCGGATGGTCAAGGCCAGGTTCACGTCTTCGAGATGGGAGAAGGCGGCCCGGCGGCGGAGCTTCATGTCGCTGTGCAGCCGGGCCTTGCGCCGGCACGGCAGGGCGCCGGTGCGGTCCACCACGTGGCATTCAGGGCGCCGGACCAGGAGATTTTGCATCAATGGACGGAGCGGCTGGCCGAATTCCGCCTGCCGTCAAGCGGTGAGGTCGAGCGATATTACTTCCGTTCGCTCTATTTCCGCGAGCCGAACGGCATATTGTTCGAGATTGCCACCGACGGCCCAGGGTTCACGGCCGACGAGCCGCTCGAAACGCTGGGCGAAAGGCTGGCCTTGCCACCGTTCCTCGAACCGAAACGGGCTGCGATCGAGGCCGGCCTCAAGCCGCTGGCATAGTGCTCCCGTGAGGGAGCGAAAGGAGCGCTTCGACAGCTGAGCGCGATGCTGGAGCGCCGCGTCCTTTTTGACGCGCAAAGGACGCTACAGCACCTTCTACGCATCGTGCTTTCCGAAATCGATTTCGATTTGCGGGCCGATGCGCTAGTCAAAAGCGGCCATGTCGAAACTCCTCGCGCTCGTTATCATTGCCATGATGGTCATCCAGCTGATCAAGCCGCTCGGCTGGCCGGGGCTGAAGCGGCGCAGCGATTTCTGGAAGCTGGCGGTGCTGGCGATGGCGGCAATTTCGATAACAGCGGCGCTGGGCCATTGGGCCTAAAACGCGTCGCGTTCGACCGACCTCACGCGACGCGCTTTAGGTTGTCGTTTTATGCATGTCGTTATCGCAAAACCGCTGCACACCCTCGGTTCAAGCCCGAGGGCATGCTTTTGCGCGACATGCATTAGGGCTGGCGGCCCGCTACGCGAGGCGTGGTTCGTTGGCCAGCACCAAATCGACCAGATGTTCCGCCCAGGCCCGGTAGCCGGCTTCCGAGGCATGAAATCCGTCGGAGGCAAAACCGGCTTCGGCATTGGTGATCGGCAGGCGCGGCGCCGGCACAGCCCCGCGTTCGAGGCAAAGGCGCTCGCCCATCCGGTTCATCTCGGCGGCGCGGATTTCCAGGATCTTTCCGAGCAGCGGCGGCATTGCCGGTGCGCGGGTGAATTCCAGCACCGGCGACCACACCACGCGCGCCTCCGGCCATTTGGCGCGCAGCGCGTAGAGCAGGCCGCCAAAATCGCTTTTGAAGCGTGGCACCGAGTGAAAGTTCTTGGTGTCGTTGGTGCCGACGGCGAGCACGATATGCGTCCAGGGATCGGCCGACAGATTGGGCAGCACATGATCGCGGATCTGGCCTGAGGTCGCCGAGTTGAAGCCGGCTGCCCGCCAGCGCACCGCGCGGCCGGTGCGTTTCGAGATCAGCTCGGCCAGTTGCGCGGCCAGCCCGTGTTCGGAATTGCCGATGCCGACCGATGCGGCGGAAGAATCGCCAAGCATCAGCAGCGAGATCGCCGGCGCCAGGCCCGAAATCTCGTGCATGACTGGACCTTGCGCCGGCAGCATGCGGCTGGTGCGGCGGCGCACGCCGAGCCCCTGCCAGACATAGACCGGAAAGGCGAGCCAGGTGAGGAGGGCAAGAAAACGCTGCATCGCACACCGTTAATGGGGCCAACCGCCAATGGGTAAGTCCGTCAAAGGGCATAGCAAGCAGCACTTAGCGCATATCGGGCCAGAGACGAAAGACCTTGCGTTGGCCGCCCGACGTCAATGGCAACAGGCGCCCTCCATTTCGTGCCTGCCCGCATATTCATCGTGCAGCCGCACCCAGTCCATCAGGCTGTGGTAGGGACCGGTCTCGTTGCGGCCCTTCGGCGTCAGGTCGAGATAGTGATAGGCGCCGATCAGCGGATCGCCGCCCCTGGAGCGCGACATGAAGGTCAGGAAGATGTCGCCGTTCTCATCCCTGTAGAACACGCTGATGCCGGGAAGGTCCTTCGATCTCAGCGGGCGCTGCTCGAAATTGTAGGTCGTGTCGCCGGATGCGATCTGCTTGTCGGTGAAGGAAACCTGCATGTCGAAGTTGAAGTCCGAGGCGTAGGACGACACCCAGTCGAATTTCCAGCCCATGCGCTGTTTGTAGGGCAGAAATTCGGCCAGCGGCGCCCGCGAGATCACGATCAGCGACACATCATGGTGCTTGAGGTGCTGGTTGGCGCCGTCGATGTGATCGGCAAGAAAGGAACAGCCTTCGCAACGGTAGTCGGCGCCCGGCCCGAACATGAAGTGGTAGACGATCAGCTGGCTCGCGCCTCCGAACAGGTCGGCCAGTTTCTTCGGGCCCCGTTCGGTCTCGAAGACATAGTCCTTCCGCATCTTCAGCCAAGGCAATTGCCGCCGTTCGGCAGCGATGCGGTCGCGAAAACGCGTCAATTCCTTTTCACGGGCCAGATGCGCCTTGTGCGCCTGGAGCCAGTCTTGCTGTGAAACGATCCTGTTGTTTGGCATCAGCCTGCTCCTCGTTGAGCCCCAAGGACGTTCGGGCTCAACGCAAGCCGACACGGCGCCGCATTTTTTTGGAGCATTTTGGAGCAGATGGAACCCGGGCACATGGCCCGGGTTCGGACGAAGATAGAAAAACCGGTCAGGCGGCCTGTTCCAATTCCGGCTGCCATTTGCCAAGCGCTGCCAGGTGGTTCATGTGGGCGCGGTGGGCGAAGGCTGCCTGGGCAGCGGCGACGTTGGCCGCCTTGCCGCTCCATGCCTTCTGTGGCGCCGCCTGCAAGGCGCGGCCATAGGAGAAGGTCAGCTTCCATGGATGCGGGCCGATGGCGTTGATGGCGTTGAGGTTGGCGGTCGCCTCCTCATCCGATTGCCCACCGGAGAGAAAGGCGATGCCGCCAATCGCTGCCGGCACCGTTTCGCGGAACAGTTTTATGGTCTTTTCGGCGACTTCCTCGGGGCTGCTGGTGTTGCCGGACTTTTTGCCGGCGAGAACCATGTTCGGCTTCAGAATGGTGCCTTCAAGGACGACGCGGGCGGCGTAGAGCTCGGTGTAGAGTTTCGTCAGCGTTGCCTTGCTGATCTCGTAGCAGGTGCCGATGTCGTGGGCGCCGTCCATCAGCACCTCCGGCTCGACGATCGGCACGATGCCGGCCTCCTGGCAGAGCGCCGCATAGCGGGCGAGCGCATGCGCGTTCGAGCCGATCGACGTGGCGGAGGGCACGCCCCTGGCGACGTCGATGTCGATCACCGCACGCCATTTGGCGAAACGGGCGCCGAGCTTGTAATAGTCGGCGAGCCGCTCGCGCAGGCCGTCGAGGCCTTCGGTGATGGTGTCGCCGGGGTACCCGGCCAGAGGCTTGGCGCCGGCATCGACCTTGATGCCTGGAATGGCGCCGGTCGCCTTGATGATGTCGACCAGCGGCGTGCCATCGGCGGCTTTCTGGCGAATAGTCTCGTCATAGAGGATGACGCCGGAGATGTATCTGGTCATCGCCTCCCTGGCGCGGAACATCATCTCGCGATAGTCGCGGCGGCTGTCGGCGGTCGATTCGACGCCGATGACGTCGAAGCGCTTCTTGATGGTGCCGGAACTCTCGTCGGCGGCCAAAAGACCCTTGCCGTCGGCCACCATCGCAGCGGCAATGTCCTCGAGACGTTCGCTCATTGTGCATCCTCCTGAACCGGTTGTTCCAAACAGTGTGAAAATCCGGGCTAGCAGACCACTAGAGCAAAGCAGGTTCAAGTCGAACCATTCCAAGCGGAAAGCTCGAATCGATTGAAACGCGCAAACGCCCCTGTTCGCCTGATGCCCAGGGCCTAGCGCCTCAGCGCTTCAGCACGTCGACACCGGGCAACGGCTTGCCCTCCATCCATTCCAGGAAGGCGCCGCCGGCGGTCGAGACATAGGTGAAGTCGTCGGCAACGCCGGCATGGTTGAGGGCGGCCACCGTGTCGCCGCCACCTGCCACCGAGATCAATTTGCCGGCCTTGGTGCGGGCCGCGGCGTGCCTGGCCGCCGCCACGGTCGCCCGGTCGAACGGCTCGATCTCGAAGGCGCCGAGCGGACCGTTCCAGACCAGCGTCGCGGCGCGGTCGATCCAGTCGGCAACGGTCTTCACTGTCTTTTCGCCGACATCGAGGATCATGGCGTCGGCCGGCACCTTCGGTATGGCGACGGTTTCGCTGGCGGCGCCCGCCTTGAATTCCCTGGCGACGACACCGTCGACCGGCAGGATGACGGCGCAGCCGGCTTCGGCCGCCTCGATCATGATCTGCTTGGCGGTGTTGGCGAGATCATGCTCGCACAGCGATTTTCCGACGGCGGTGCCGCGCGCGGCGAGGAAGGTGTTGGCCATGCCGCCGCCGATGACCAGCGCGTCGACCTTCTTCACCAGATTCATCAGGAGGTCGATCTTGCTCGAGACCTTGGCGCCGCCGACGATGGCGACGACAGGGCGGAGGGGATTGCCGAGGCCCTTTTCCAGCGCGTCGAGCTCGGCTTGCATGGTACGGCCGGCGAAGGCCGGCAGCAGGTGCGCAAGCCCTTCCGTCGACGAATGGGCGCGGTGGGCGGCGGAAAAGGCGTCGTTGACGAAGATGTCGCCATTGGCGGCGAGCTTTTCGGTGAAGGCCGGGTCGTTCTTCTCCTCGGCCTTGTAGAAGCGGGTGTTTTCGAGCAGCAGCACGTCGCCGTTATTCATGGCGGCGACGGCGCTCGCGGCCTTGTCGCCGATGCAATCGGCCGCGAAGCCGACAGGGCGGCCAAGCACCTCCGCGGCCGCCCTGGCGATCGGCTCAAGCGAGAATTCGGGCGAAGGTCCATCCTTGGGCCGGCCGAAATGGGCAAGCAGGATGACCTTGGCGCCCTTGCCGGAAAGCTCGGCGATGGTCGGCGCGATGCGCTCGATGCGGGTGGCGTCGGTGACCTTGCCGTCGGCGACGGGAACGTTGAGGTCGACGCGCACCAGCACACGCTTGCCGTCGATATTGCCGATGTCGTCCAGTGTCTTAAAGCCGGCCATGCTGTTCCCTTTCGCGAAAAATCGCGGGGACCTTACCCCGCATCAACGACGATGCAAGACCTGCATGGGAGTTCACGGAAAATATGATCCACGCCTCGGTCGCAAGCAGTCAGCCCTCGCCGGTTGTTTTTTTCATCACTGGCTGTGGAGCCGGTTCCGCGTCGTCCGGCGCCTCGGCACCCGGCCTTTTGGTCCGCTTGCGCCAATTGCGAACAAAGCCAACGATGCGGTCGGCGATTTCGCCGGCACTCAGGAACACCGGCACCCGCGCCACCGGCGCGGTCGGCTCGAGGGAAAGACCGAGACCGGTGATCCTGCCCTTGTCGTCGACGTCGCGGACGATCAGCTCGATCGGACCAATCAGCACGCGGTCGGCATATTCGGCATGGCCGCCGAGCCGCGCCGTCACCAGGTCGCCGACGGTCAGCTTGCGTTCCTCCTCGGTCAGGCCCGGCGCGTAAGCGGCTTCCAGTTCTGCGGCGGAGCGTGCCGGATCGACGGCGAAGGCGCCGAAGAAGTCGGCATCCTCGGGATCGACCACGGCGCGGCTGGCGAACAGCTTGTCGAGCAGGGCGGGATAGCGATCCGGCACGAAGATGTAGACATGGTCGCCGGCGGCGAGCCTGCCCATGTCCTGGAAGCGCATCGAGCGGCCGTCGCGCAGCACGAGCGACGGCCGCGCCCAGCGCGGAATGCGCTCGCCGCGCGCCACGGGGCTGCCTGGTGCCACGCGGTAGGCGAGCAGTTCGTGATGGGCGGAGCCAGGCAGTTCGAGCTCGACCTTGTCCAACGGACCCAGCCGGGCGGGCACGATCAGACCGAGGCGGCGCGCCAGCGGTCCGACGGTCCATCCCTGGATGACCAGCGATACCAACACCACGATGAAGGCGGTGTTGAAGATGAGGCGGCCATTCTCAAGACCGCCAAGCAGTGGCGTGATGGCGAGCAGGATCGACACGGCGCCACGCAGACCCACCCATGAGACGAAGGCGACTTCCGGGCGCGGCAGACGAAACGGCATCAGGCAAAGCCAGACGGCGATCGGCCGCGCCACGAATATCAGGAACAGGCCCAGCAGCACCGCCGGCAGCAGGATCGCCGGAAATTGCGAGGGCGTCGCGAACAGGCCGAGGATCAGGAACATGATGATCTGCGCCAGCCACGACATGCCGTCCTGGAAGCGCTTGAGGATGGTGACGGCGCGGATGTCGGAATTGCCGGCAATGAGGCCGGCGAGATAGACCGCCAGAAAGCCGGAACCGCCAATGGCGCCGGCGGCGGCGAACACCATCAGCGACAGCGTCAGCACGAAGATCGGCAGCAGCCCGTGGTCGAGATTGAGCCGGTCGACGAGGCGAACAATGGCGAGGCCGCCGAAAATGCCGACGATGGCGCCAAGCCCCATGTTGAGAAGGAAGCCGAGGACAAGGTCGGTAACCAGCACCCTGGCCTCGGGGCTGGCGTTGGCGGCGATGATCTCGACCAGGCTTATCGTCAGGAAGATGGCGATCGGGTCATTGGTGCCGGACTCCACCTCTAACGTCGAGCGTACGCGTTCGCGCAAATTGATCTCGCCGGCGCGCAACAGGAAGAACACCGCTGCCGCGTCGGTCGAGGCGACAGCGGCCCCGAGCAGGAAGGATTCCAGCCAGCTGAGATCGAGCAGATAATGGGCGACCGCGCCGAACAGGCCAGTGGTCAAAAGGACGCCGATGGTCGCCAGCGACAGCGCCGGTCCGGCCGCCTGGCGCAACGCGTTGAGCGGTGTGCCGAAACCGGAATCGAACAGGATCACCGCCAGCGCCAGTGAGCCGGCAAAATAAGCCAGCCGCGCATTGTCGAACTGGATGCCGAGGCCGTCGGTTCCCGTGGCCAGGCCAATGCAGAGAAACAGCAGCAAGAGAGGGGCGCCGAAGCGGAAGGCGATCAGGCTCGAAAACGCGGCGGCGACGACGAGCGCGGCACCGACCAGCGTCACGAGATAGATCGCATGCTCCATCCGCCAATTGCCCCTCGAATTCGTGTCCCTCTCGCTTTACGGGAGAGTGAGGCGAAGACATGACCGGTGCAAGGCGTGAGGGTGGTTTTTTGCCCTATACCGCTGATTTTCGAGTGTTTTGGCGCTCAAGGCGCGGGTCTTGCCAAACAAACCCTTAGAGCGTCGTTGCGCATTCAAAAGGGCGCTGGGCGCTCTCATGAAAACGCCCGGGCAGGCCGGGCGTTTCAAGTCGCAAGAAGATGGTTCTGCGGTCAGGCGATGGTCTTGCCGAAGGCGACGGCGGTGTCGGCCATGCGGTTGGAAAAACCCCATTCATTGTCGTACCAGGACAGCACCGAAACGAAGTTGCCGTCCATGACCTTGGTCTGGTCGAGCGCCATGATCGAGGAATGCGGGTCGTGGTTGAAGTCGATCGACACGTTCGGATGACGGGTGACGGCGAGAACGCCCTTCAGCTTGCCGTTGGAGGCGGCGATCACCGCCTCGTTGATTTCCTGCACCGTGGTCGAACGCTTGGCGATGAACTTGAAATCGACGACCGAGACGTTCGGGGTCGGCACGCGGATGGAGATGCCGTCGAGCTTGCCCTTCAGATCGGGCAGCACCAGGCCGATCGCCTTGGCCGCGCCGGTCGAGGTCGGGATCTGCGACAGCGCTGCGGCGCGGGCGCGGTAGAGATCCTTGTGCATGGTGTCCAATGTCGGCTGGTCGCCGGTGTAGGAGTGGATCGTCGTCATCATGCCCTTCTCGATGCCGACGGCCTCATGCAGCACGGCTGCCAGCGGCGCCAGGCAGTTGGTGGTGCAGGAGGCGTTCGAGATGACGATGTGGTCCTTGGTCAGCTTGTCATGGTTGATGCCATAGACGACGGTGAGGTCGGCGCCCTCGGCCGGCGCCGAGACGAGGACGCGCTTGGCGCCGGCGGTGAGGTGGGCGGCGGCCTTGTCGCGTGCGGTGAAGATGCCGGTGCATTCGAGCGCGATATCGATGCCGAGTTCCTTCCACGGCAGCTGCGTCGGGTCCTTGATCGCGGTGACCTTGAATTTTTCGCTGCCGACGGTGATCTGGTCACCGTCGACCGTCACTTCATGCGGGAAGCGGCCATGCACGCTGTCGTAGCGCAGCAGATGCGCATTGGTCTCGACCGGGCCGAGGTCGTTGACGGCGACGACATCGATGTCCCTGCGGCCGGATTCGTGGATGGCGCGCAGGATGTTGCGGCCGATGCGGCCGAATCCGTTGATGGCAACTCTGACGGTCATTTTTCTCTCCCTGGGAGTTGGAGGCCGAAGATCAAGTCCGCAGCTTCATAACGGCGGGCTGGCAAAGAATCCAGCCGTCGATGGGTTGGATTTAAGTCCATTAGGTCGCGGCTGCCGGCGAAACCGCCATCTGCGGCTTCGCCGGAGACCAGCACATTTACTCGCCGTGCAGGCGGGCTTCCGCCGCCTTCACTGTCGCTTCGGCGGTGATGCCGAAATGCAGATAGAGCTGTTCGATCGTGCCAGAGGCGCCGAAGCCGGTCATGCCGATGAAGATGCCGTCGATGCCGATGAAATGATCCCAGCCCTGGCGGATGCCGGCTTCGATGGCGATCTTGACCGGCGCGGTGCCGATCGTCTTGTTGCGGTAATCAGCATTTTGCTTGTCGAACAATTCGAAGCAGGGCACAGAGACGACGCGGGTCGGATGGCCGTGCTTCTCCAGCGCCTCGCGCGCCGCCAGCGCAATCTCGACCTCGGAGCCCGAAGCGAAGATCGTCACCGCCGCATCGCCACTGGCGGCGGCCAGCTCATAGGCGCCGTGGCGGCTGAGATTTTCCGCAACGAAGTCGTTGCGCACCGTAGCCAGGTTCTGCCGGGTCAGCGCCAGCGTCGAAGGCGTCTTTTCCTGTTCGATGGCCAATTGCCAGCATTCGGCGGTCTCGACCGCGTCGGCCGGGCGGAAGACATTGTGGTTCGGAATGGCGCGCAGTGCGGCCAGATGCTCGACCGGCTGATGGGTGGGGCCGTCTTCGCCGAGACCGATGGAATCGTGGGTCATGACGAAGATCGAGCGGATGCCCATCAGCGAGGCGAGCCGCATCGACGGACGGGCGTAGTCGGAAAAGCACATGAACGTGCCGCCATAGGCGATGAGGCCGCCATGCAGCGTCAGTCCGTTGAGCGCGGCGGCCATGCCGTGCTCGCGGATGCCGTAGTGAACGTAGCGCTGGCCGTAGTCGTCCGAGGTGATGTTCTTGGTCTGGCTGGTCTTGGTGTTGTTGGAGCCGGTCAGGTCGGCCGAGCCGCCGATGGTTTCCGGCACGGCGCCGTTGATGACCTCGAGCGCCATTTCCGACGATTTGCGGGTAGCGACCTTCGGTTTGTCCGTGCTGAGCTTCTTCTTGTAGTCGGTGATGACGGCGTCGAAATTCGCCGGCAGCGTGCCACTGATGCGGCGCTCGAATTCGCTGCGCAATTGGGCGTCGGCGCTGGCAAGGCGGCCTTCCCAGTCGGTGCGTGCCTTGATGCCGGTCTTGCCGGCGTCGCGCCAGGCATCGAGGATATCGGCAGGAAGCTCGAAAGGCGGATAATCCCAACCGAAGAATTTTCTCGCACCGGCGATTTCCTCGGCGCCGAGCGGCGAGCCGTGTGCCTTGTTGGTGCCAGCCTTGGTCGGCGCGCCGAAGCCGATCGTCGTCTTGCAGGCGATCATCGTCGGTTTGTCGGAATGGCGCGCAGCCTCGATGGCATAGGCAATCGCTTCCGGGTCCTGGCCGTCGATGTGGCTGGCATTCCAGCCGGACGCCTGGAAGCGGGCGACCTGATCGGTGTTGTCGGCCAGCGAAACCGGGCCGTCGATCGAGATGTTGTTGTTGTCCCAAAAGACGATCAGCTTGTTCAGCTTGAGATGTCCGGCAAGCGCGATGGCTTCCTGGGAAACGCCCTCCATCAGGCAGCCGTCACCGGCCAGCACATAGGTGTAGTGGTCCACGAGGTCGTTGCCGAAGGCGGCATTCATGATGCGCTCGCCGAGCGCGAAGCCGACCGAATTGGCAAGGCCCTGGCCGAGCGGGCCGGTCGTCGTCTCGATGCCGGCGGCATGGCCATATTCGGGATGGCCTGCCGTCCTCGACCCCACCTGGCGGAAATGCTTGATCTGGTCGAGGGTGATGTCCTCGTAGCCGGTCAGATAAAGCAGCGAATAAAGCAGCATCGAACCGTGGCCGGCCGACAGGATGAAGCGGTCGCGATCGGGCCAATGCGGGTTCTTCGCATCGTATTTCAGGAAACGCGTGAACAGCACCGTGGCGATGTCGGCGCAGCCCATGGGGAGGCCGGGGTGGCCGGACTGGGCCTTCTCGACGGCGTCCATGGAAAGAAAACGGATCGCATTGGCCATCCGGTCATGTTGTTCGCGCGAGGTCATGCTTCCTCCAGTGTGGGGGTCGGGGCCTTGGGAGAGCCCTGGAAAAGGGTGCGCGACACATAGCAGGCGCGGCTTTTTAGTCAACAAACCGGCGCGCTTTTGCCGATCCTGTTGGTCAATAAACCGGCGTTTTTGCCGGTCTTGTGATGGCGCCAGGAGGGCTTTGGTGGCCTAAATTAGCGTTAGCAGGGGACAGTCGCGAGAGCTTTATTGACGTTGGCTTCACACGGCGCATAATGTTTCAGACATAACGCGTTCTGAACGTGGATGATTCGGTGATGGGCAGGGCGCAGGACGAAAGCCATGACCGGGGAAACGACACTCAAGGAAGTCATCGCCAGGCTGGGTAAGGCCATCGAGGGGCTGGAAGACGCCGTCGCGGCCAAGCTCGAGCACGAGCGCGACTATACGGAAGCCGAGGCGGAGGTGCAGCGCATGAACGCCGACCGCTCTCGGCTGGCGCAGGAACTCGACAATTCCGAAGCGCGCGCCGAACGGCTGGAAGACGCCAACAAGGAAGTGTCGCGTCGGCTGGTGACCGCCATGGAAACCATCCGCGCCGTGTTGGATAGATAGGGGCTGGCCCAATGGCACAAGTCACGGTTTCCATCGATGGCAAGCAGTATCGCATGGCTTGCGACGAGGGCCAGGAAGAGCATCTGATCGACCTTGCCGAGCGCTTCGACCGCTATGTCTCGCATCTGAAAGACTCATTCGGCGAAATCGGCGACCAGCGGCTGACGGTGATGGCCGGCATCATGGTCATGGACGAGCTTTCGGAACTGCAAAAGCGCGTCAAGGGCATGGAAAGCGAAGTGCTGACGCTGCGCAAGACGCGTGACGACGCGCTGACCAAGGCCGACAAGAACGATTCCGTACTGACTCAGGCGCTTGGCGCGCTCGCCCAGCGCATGGAAGATCTGGCGACGACTCTGGCGGTGAACAAGGCCTAGATTTCCACTGCTGTCGGGCCCAACGCCCTATTGCGCCGGCATCAATGGGCGCGAAATGCTGCTGTTTACGACAAAAAGCGAAAAAGTTGTCGTCGCCGGCCCCGGTACCGGTGCAACAGGCGTATGAAGGATGACGCCGCAGTGGTAAAAGGCGGAAGCAGGGCCGGTGGGTGGTCCATGCCGGCTGCAATCACAGGGTAGGGACGCATCATGAGCCTTCGTATCAATGACACCGCGCCGGATTTCACGGCCGAAACCACGCAAGGGACGATCAACTTCCACGAATGGATCGGTGATGGCTGGGCCGTGCTTTTCAGCCATCCGAAGAATTTCACGCCGGTCTGCACGACCGAGCTCGGCACGATGGCCGGGCTGGAAGGCGAGTTCAAGAAGCGCAACGTCAAGATCATCGGGATTTCCGTCGATCCGGTCGAGAGCCATGGCAAATGGCAGGAAGATATCAAAAAGGCGACCGGCCAATCGGTGAACTACCCGCTGATCGGCGACAAGGACCTCAAGGTCGCCAAGCTTTACGAGATGCTGCCGGCGGGCGCCGGCGAAACCTCGGAAGGCCGCACGCCCGCCGACAACGCTACGGTGCGTTCAGTTTATGTCATCGGCCCCGACAAGAAGATCAAGCTGGTTCTCACCTATCCGATGACGACCGGCCGTAACTTCGATGAGATCCTGCGTGCGATCGATTCCATACAGTTGACCGCCAAGCACCAGGTGGCGACGCCGGCGAACTGGAAGCAGGGCGAGGACGTCATCATCACCGCCGCTGTTTCCAACGAGGATGCGGTCAAGCGTTTCGGCGCCTTCGAGACGATCCTGCCGTATCTTCGGAAGACCAAGCAGCCCTCCGCCTGAGAAGGCGGCACGGAAGGATTTTCGCCTTTTTTGCCTCGGCGAAGCATGCGGTGCTTGACGGCGTGGCGCTGGCGAATGACCATGCTCTTCTTTTACCCCGGCAGGGAAAACCATTCCTGCCGGGTGAGAGTTGAGGGAGCTGGGATTGGACGCGACATCGGCCAGGCTGCAGGTGGCAGGCTTTTACGACAAGCCGAGCGGGTCCATCCAGTATGTCGTTGCCGACCCGCAGACGCGACGATGCGCAATCATTGATCCGGTCCTGGATTTCGACGAGAAGTCCGGCGCCACTGCCACGAAAAATGCCGACGCCCTGCTCGACTTCATTAGAGATCAACGGCTGGTTGCGGAATGGATCCTCGACACCCACCCGCATGCCGACCATTTCTCGGCGGCACACTATCTCAGCACGAAGACAGGAGCGCCGACGGCGATCGGCGAGAAGGTCGTCGACGTCCAGAAACTGTGGAAGGCAATCTACAACTGGCCGGGGTTTCCTGCCGACGGATCCCAGTGGAACAGGCTGTTTGCCGACGGCGAGACCTTTTCCGTCGGCGGCGTTCCGGCAAAGGTGCTTTTTTCGCCGGGCCACACGCTGGCCTCGATCACCTATGTGATCGGCGACGCCGCTTTCATCCATGATACGCTGTTCATGCCGGACAGCGGCACGGCGAGAGCGGACTTTCCCGGCGGCAGTGCCGCGCAACTCTGGCGCTCGATCCAAAATATCCTCGCGCTGCCGGACGAGACACGTCTGTTCGTCGGTCATGACTACCAGGCGGAGGGGCGCGAGCCCTTGTGGGAGAGCACGGTCGCGGAACAAAAATCCAAGAACACCCATGTTGCCGCTTGCAGGACGGAGGCCGATTTCGTTGCGTTGCGCGAGGCGCGCGACAGGACGCTGCCGATGCCTAGGCTGATCCTGCACGCGCTGCAGGTCAACATGAATGGCGGGCGCTTGCCGGAACCGGAATCGAACGGCCGCCGCTATTTGAAATTTCCGCTCGATTGCCTTTGAGGGGCGCGGGTCCAACTTTTGCAATCTCGGCGCCGCCCCTCATCGCCCTGCCGGGCACTTCTCCCCGTATAGTGACGGGGAGAAGGACGCTTTGGCTGACGCAGCCTCTTCTCCCCGTCACTATACGGGGAGAAGGTGGCGGCAGCCGGATGAGGGGCAGCGCAGACGCCAGCCATTCTAGCTTCAGGGTTTTGTTCGGCGGACTAAATGTTCATACGTGATTTGCCAAGGGTCGCTCTCGGAAGATCTTTCCTCGCCGATCCAATGGAAGCTGTTGGCAGTGATCTCGGTGAAACGCCATCGAGTTTTCAGACCGCGCAAATCAATGCCGAGTTGGACAATGTCCTTACCCTCGGCCCGCCCGATCTGGCGCGAGTGATCTCGGTTGAGCGGGTCATTCCATATGACGTGCCAGCCATCGATCCCAGGATCGAAGATGCGCAAAGTCGTGCCATACATCGTGGATGGCGCAGGGCGCTTGGGCCTGATCCAGACGTCCTGAATCGCGCGGCCTTCGAGCACCCAGCCAAAATGGCATTCTCCATCCCATTTCTGGATTGTGCCGTCATTGCGGTAGTGGACCGTGTCCATTTCCCAGCTTCCAATTAGCCATCCATACAGGTTCATGTCTTTCGCTCGGTCGGCTGGGGGACCTGCGGACCCGAGAGCGGTGAGAAACGGAGAAATCGTCATCGTCATACTGCCTTTGGTTTCCAAATAGGCGAGCTCAATTGCCCAGCGCAGCCCCGACGGCCGGTTGTCGCGCCCGCTTGCCGCAAGCGTCGCCTTGTGAAATTTCACGACGGAAGCCCGTGTCGGCGCCGGAACATTGCCGCCACAATTTGCAGCGTTGCGGTTTCCAGGGCTTGGGGAAAATTGCTATAAGCCGCTATGAGCCAGCCAGGCTGATCACACCGAGGACCCACAAAAAAGGCGGCGCCAGTTACCTGGCGCCGCCGCTATTTGTTTCCGCCGGAGGTTTTACGCCGCCGGCTGCGCCTCGATGGTGCGCAGCGCCTGCATCTGGCGCTTGGCTGCGGCCTTGACCGCGTCCTGCACCTTCTCGAAGGCGCGCACCTCGATCTGGCGCACGCGCTCGCGGCTGATGTCGAACTCGGCCGACAGCTCTTCCAGCGTCAGCGGCTCCTCGGCCAGGCGGCGCGCCTCGAAGATGCGCCGCTCGCGCTCGTTGAGCACGGCAAGAGCGCCGGACAGCATGCCGCGCCGGTTCTCCAGTTCGTCCTGCTCGATCAGCGCCTCTTCCTGGCTTTCGTGGTCATCGACCAGCCAGTCCTGCCACTCACCGGACTCGCCTTCGCTCGCCCGGATCGGCGCGTTGAGCGAGGCGTCGCCCGACAGGCGACGGTTCATCGACACCACTTCCGCTTCCGACACGTTGAGGCGGGTGGCGATCTCGGCGATCTGCTCGGGCTTCAAGTCGCCGTCGTCGAGCGCCTGGATCTTGCCCTTCACCTTGCGCAGGTTGAAGAACAGGCGCTTCTGGTTGGCGGTGGTGCCCATCTTGACCAGGCTCCACGAGCGCAGGATGTATTCCTGGATCGAGGCCTTGATCCACCACATCGCGTAGGTGGCGAGCCGGAAGCCGCGCTCCGGTTCGAATTTCTTGACGGCCTGCATCAGGCCGACATTGCCTTCCGAGATCACTTCGCCGATCGGCAGGCCGTAGCCGCGATAGCCCATGGCGATCTTGGCGACGAGCCGAAGGTGGCTGGTGACGAGCTTGTGCGCAGCTGTGGTGTCCTCGTGCTCAGCGTAACGCTTGGCGAGCATGTACTCTTCCTGCGGCTGAAGCATCGGAAAGCGACGGATTTCTTCCAGGTAGCGGCTGAGGCCGCCTTCGCCGGAAACGATACTGGGTAGTGACTGGGCCATGATAGCGCCCCTCTCTCTTGGAGTGGTGCCCCCTAACGCGGCGGGCATATGTCACGAACGCCAAAAGGCTCGTTCGCGACAGCGGATGTATACAGGAACAAAACCAGAAAGGACAGCATTTGGTTCAACACGAAACAGTGTGTCACGCCAAAGTGAACAACGCGGGTCAGGTTTTTGCCGATCTGGTTTTGAATGGATGAAGGCCGGTACAGAGTCTGCGGAAGCCGTCCACGAGTTCCTCCATGTCGCTCGGTAGCGGCGCCTCGAACCTCATCGGTAAATGGGTAGTCGGATGCCGAAATTCAAGCAGGCGGGCATGCAATGCCTGTCGCGGAAAGGCCTTCACCTGGCCTTTCAGCGGCTCGGGCAGCCGGTTCGCCTTGGTGCGAAAGGCCTGGCCGTAATCGGGGTCGCCGACGACCGGATGGCCGATATGAGCCATGTGGACACGGATCTGATGGGTGCGGCCGGTCTCGAGCCGGCATTCGACCAGGCTCGCCGTGGCAAACTCCTTTTGCTGCTCGCCAAAGCGCTCGATCACCGTGAAATGGGTGACGGCGTGGCGGGCATCGTCGCGGCCCTGTGGCACCACGGCACGGCGCACGCGGTCGGCAGCGCGACCGAGTGGCTCGTCGACCGTGCCTGTCGGTCTCATCGGAATCCCCCAGACCAGCGCCAGATAGGCGCGTTTGAGATCTCCGGTCAGGCCATGGTCGGCAAAGGCCTCCGACAATGATTTGTGGGCGCGGTCGGTTTTTGCCACGACCATGACGCCGCTGGTCTCCTTGTCCAGGCGGTGGACGATGCCCGGCCGCCGCACACCGCCGATGCCGGAAAGACTGTCGCCGCAATGGTGGATCAGCGCGTTGACCAGCGTGCCGGTCCAGTTGCCGGCGCCGGGATGGACGACCAGCCCCGGCGGCTTGTCGATGACGATCAATTCATTGTCTTCATAGAGGACGTCGAGCGGGATGTTCTCGCCTTGCGGCTCCGCCGGCTCCGGCTCCGGCATGTCGACCGATACGCGGTCACCGGCTGCCATCTTGCGTTTGGTCTCGTTGACCGGCTGGCCGCCGACCTTGACGGCGCCCTGTCTGATCAGCATCTGCACCCGGCTGCGCGACATGTCCGGGCCGAGCTTGCCCGCCAGCCATTGGTCGAGCCGCTGGCCGGCCGCATCGGGGCCTGCTTCCAGCACGACTGATCCCCCGTCTGGCGATCCGCCCGTCAATCCATCCTCTATCAATATCGGGGTCTCTTCGTTATGAGCGCTCATCGAAAATCGTTCCGGAATGTTTTGCCATGGCTGCTGCCGATGAAGACGAGGAAAAGCCGCTCGACCCCGAAGTCGAAAAGGTGCGCAAGAAGCTCGTCCGCTTCGTCGGCATCAATCTCGGCCTGCTGTTCCTCGCCCTTATGGTGGTGATTGCAGCCCTTGTCTACAAAACGCGCAGCGCGCCACCGGCCGCCCCATCCCTTGCCGGCGACATCCAGGTGCCCTCTGGCGAGCCGCTGACCGGCGACATCGTGCTGCCGGTCGGCGCCAGGGTCATCAGCCAGTCGCTTTCCGGCAACCGCGTCTCCATCGATGCGGAACTTGCCGACGGCAGCCGCGCCATTTTTGTCTACGACATCACTGAGCGCCGCATCATCGGTCGCTTCTCGATCCGCAACAAATGACTGGTTTCGCCGAAAATCGCCGCGTCGCCAGCGTTGCGCTTGTCGTCGCCAATTACGATGAGGCGATCGCCTGGTATGTCGACAGGCTGGGCTTTTTGCTCACCGAGGACGTCGATCTCGGCGGCGGCAAGCGCTGGGTCACGGTGGCGCCGGCGAACGGACAAGGCGCGCAGCTGCTGCTGGCCGAAGCGTCGGACGATATGCAAGCAAGCCGGATCGGCAACCAGACCGGCGGCCGCGTCTTTCTGTTCCTCGAGACCGACGATTTTGTCCGCGACCACGCGGCAATGCTCGAAAAGGGCGTTGAATTCCGTGAGGCGCCCCGCGTTGAGCCCTATGGCACTGTGGCGGTTTTCGCCGATCTCCATGGAAATCTCTGGGACTTGATCGAGCCAAAACGATAGGCCTGCAACGGATATTTCCCCGACATCATTGACTGCCAGAACCCCAGTTGCTTTTTCCCGGCCGTCAGCCTATATCGCCGGTTCTTGAACGCGCCCATCGTCTAGCGGTCAGGACACCGCCCTCTCACGGCGGGAACAGGGGTTCGATTCCCCTTGGGCGTACCAGCAAAATCAAGCACTTAAGCCTCACCGGGCCGATTTCATCGAATATCCACCGAATAAACCCCCGCGAATTTCAGCGAACAGATTGGCGCGAGCCGGAACCGCCTTGTTAGGAATGGGGCCCATGTGGGAAGGCGGGCATCACGTTTTATTCAGTGTGAGCCACCATTAGGAATCGCTCAGGTTGTGTTACCTTGCGTAACTCGAATCATGGGCTGCTGAACCTCTCGAAACCGGCCACCCTTTTTATCAAAAGGATCAATAGTTTAATAGCAAAATCGCCACGACTGCCGGCCACCCCTAGACAGCTTCGCCTTGACCTTGGAATCGAGGTGGAGCGAGACGTAAACGGCATTGAGATGGGCGTGCTCGAAAATGGCATGACCTATCTCACGCAACGAGGACTTTCCGCAATCTGCGGCGCGGCCCGTTCTACGATCCAGGAAATCTCCAAAGAATGGGAAGACAACTTCGGTCTCGACCTTCAGCGCGGGCGGTCGCTCTATTTCTCCGACTATCTGAGGCAAGCTGGTTATGACGATCCGACCCTCTATATGGAAATAGAGCACAACGGAACAACTCACTATGCCTACCCTGAGGTCGTCTGTATGGCCTTCATCGAGTTCTTTGCCTTCGAGGCTCAAAGAACGAATGACACCGCGCAACGCAACTTCCGCAAACTTGCCCGGTATGGCCTCAACCAGTTCATCTACGATGCCCTTGGATATAAGCCGACCGACAAGTGGGTCTATTTCAATGACCGCGTGACCATCCTGCAAGACAGTTCGCCCGATGGCTACTTCATCGTTTTCAAGGAAACTACGGGTATGGTGGTCGATCTCATCCGCGCCGGCCTGCCGGTCAATGACAAGACCATCCCGGATATTAGCGTTGGCAAGTGCTGGAGCAAGCATTGGGAAGACAGCGGCCTCAGCGAAGACCACGATGATCGCATCAAGTTCGAGCACAACTACCCCAACTACTACCCGCAATCAGCCAGCAACCCGCAGCTGCCGTGGGCATATCCCGATAGCGCGCTACCCGAATTCAGACGGTGGTTTAGGCACGAATATCTGCCGACCAAATACCCCGCCTACATCCTGAAAAAGGCAAGCGTCTTGTCTGGCGGGATGGACGATGCAGAGCAGATCGCGGCGTTGTATGAGCCGAAAAAGATCGCGGGTAGAAAGTAGCCGCTACTTCTCCGCCCGCCTTTGGCTTGTCCTTAGGCGGCGGTGACTTCGCCACCTTCTTCAATGCGCGGTCAAAGGGCCCGCTCTCAAAGCATAAAAAGCCCGCCACCGTGAGGCAGCGGGCTTCTGGTGTGGCGGGTTTAGTGCTTGTCTCTGCCGTCGCGATCGTTCCAAAGACGCTCCGCTTCTGCCCATGTGCCAGCAGGCGGCCCCTGTGCGCCGCAGCGCTTGCACTTGACGTGATAGTCGTCGCCGTCGAAATGCTCGACCTGGAGCTCGCGGCTTTTGTCGAATGGGCACTCGCGGAGGCGGGTTGGCATCAGGTTGGTTTCCGTTCAATCTCGATCGGGTGCGGTGCTCATATTCCCTGTTCCCTCTTCCAGTACATCTCGTTTTTGCTGAACCGGGTTCTGACAAAATCCCTGATCAATTGGCGATCTTCGCCTCGGGCGCACATCTCTCTGACAGTGGAGATGATCGCAATAAATTCTATCCTCAATCGGTGCGCCTCTTCCGGCGGCAGCTGCAGCAGCAATGCGTCGAGACTTTCTTTGCCCGTAGATGGGATCGCGCCAGCGTCTAACTCGCCGGCTGTGTCTTTGGCGAAGCTGGACAAGTTGTCCACTTTCGTGTGAACGAGCGCGATCGTTGAAGCGGCAGCCAA
This sequence comes from Mesorhizobium sp. WSM4847, assembly GCF_055811335.1. Classification (NCBI taxonomy): domain Bacteria; kingdom Pseudomonadati; phylum Pseudomonadota; class Alphaproteobacteria; order Hyphomicrobiales; family Phyllobacteriaceae; genus Mesorhizobium; species Mesorhizobium sp. WSM4847. The sequence continues at coordinate 55,693 of NZ_JBVVPY010000013.1, forward strand.
GGCCGCCGCGGTTGCCCCCATGCCGAGCAGCATTCGCCGCCGGTCGATTCTGATTGATGGTCGCTCCAGGTTGAGCAGGCGGCGGCGGTTGATTGCGGGCATGCCTTCGGCGGCAGCCCGAACAGTGATGTTCGGCATGGTGTTTCCCTTTGAAAAGTTGTTACATTGTGATAGATACTTTGTATCTGGTGTTAATGTCAACACGCAGTAATGACTACTCAGCACAGGGTGATAACTTGACGCCTTCCCAGATGCGAATGGCTCGGGCCGCGCTTAAGATCGGTGTCCGCGATTTGGCGGAAATGGCGAACGTGACGACTGCTACCCTGACGCGCTACGAAAACGAGCGCGGCGGGATGCATGCTGATACCCGAGACAAGGTGAAGGGCGCTCTCGAATCCGCCGGCGTCGTCTTTATCCCTGAAAATGGAGGCGGTGCGGGTGTCCGCCTGAAGTTCAACCGCCGTGAGGTCAAGGCGATCGAAAGGCTGGAAAATGAGGGCGGGATCGTCGGTGATGATGATGTGTAAAGGGCGACCGACCATCCCGCTGTCCGCGATATTGCTTGCGGCCGCAATCCTGACGGGCTGCGGTGACTCACCACAAGAGCCAGCCGGCTCGGCATATCGGATCGTTGACGCGGTGAGCGCTGGTGCATCGTGCGATGCTGGCGAACTCCTGCTGAGCGCCTACTGCTTCTCTGATGCCGGCCGAAGCATCTCAGCGAGTGGTCCGGCACTCCAATCAGATGCAAACGGCAGGATTGTAGCAACATGCCTCACGGGCGGCCGCCATCTGCGTCTGTTCTGCATCAAACAGCCGTGACATGGACGCCAGCAATGATGACTAAGGGGCGAATCGAGTTCATCCCGGAGAACGGCGGCGGCGCCGGGGTGAGGTTGAGGAAGAAATAACGCGGAAATCGTCAGCGCGCCCTTGCACTTGAAACTACACTTTTATGCCGATAACCCTTTATGCGGATTGCTCTGGCTTGCCTTTGCGCCAGATCGGCGCGATGCTGCCCTTGGGAGTTGTCAAAGGAGAGATCTCCAGCAGCACACCGCTACCAGGAGGTAAGCGATGGGTCCTATGGAAAAGCCGCCTTATGTGCCGACAGAGATTCATGTCGGAACGGTCACGGACAAGATCGGCAATCTCGGAATCCTCTCAACCAGACGACAGAAGGCCGCCTGGATGTTGCGCTCGACCGCCAGGCAGCGGAGGCGATCGTCAACGCCATTAGCGCAATTCGGAGGAAGCTTGCATCGAACCAAAGCTAGTGGCCTTAGTCGTTCAACATTCTGCCGGTAAAAGCTTTCTAGTGACTTCCGCTTTTGCGGTTGGAGAAGCATCAACTGAAACCGCTTTGGAGATTCCTGATGCACCTCGTCATAGCAGCACTGAGATGGCGGTCCAATCGTTCGAAGGCAGCACTGCTCCTGGGATCGGCACTTTTCGCCGCTAGCGCATCCGTAGCATGGGCCGATGCTCTTGAGGTTTTGCAAGGCGTCTGGGTCGGGGAACGCGCCGACTGCACGAGGGTGTTCGAGAAGATCCAGGGGAAAGTCCGCTTCAAGGACCGTACCTATTCGTCCGAGAACGGTTTCATCATTACCGGCAACAAGGCAAAGGGCCCGGTTGGGGGCGCCTGCACGATCTCGCAAGTCAACGAGGAGAACGACCGCTTCTCCGCCCTATTAACCTGTGCGGACGCTGTTGTATCCCGGAACTTTTCATGGTCATTCCGCATCATCGACGCAACCCACTTTGAGCGCTTTGATGCGATGGTTGGTGCCTTTAAATACAAGAAATGCGCGTTCTGACTAAAGCGTTGAACAAGCCTGCCCGACACCCACTCATGGAACCGAGTCTAGGCTCATCCGATTTGAGGGCTAGAGGAACCGAACACAGCCGTTTTGCTAAGTTAGCAGCGATGCTTGAGCGGCCTACAGTCTTCCCAGCCGGCGAACCTACCCCGTTTGCTGGTTAGGCCCGGAGGCCGGCTGTTGGTCACCCCCAATAGTGGCTGTCGGGCCGCTCGAACTTGCGGTGATGGCTGAAATGCAAAAAGCCCCGCCGCTCCATTTGCGAAGCGGCGGGGCCCCCACTCGCCCCGATGCTGACCATGCAATTGCGGTGCCAGCAGCAAATGACCCACTGTGGGACAGGCCCACGGGCGCCGTGGTTTTTCCGTGCCGTACAGAGCCTCGCCAGCGTGCGTTCCCGCTGGCCGCTGTCCTACACCGCCGAAGCACCTCGCGCGTCCTGGCGGCCCCTTGTGCCAGCGCCGGCACTCACCCTTTTAGGCACCAAATTGACTCTAGGCTCATCCGATTTGACAGCCAGGGGAACGGAACGTGACCATTTTACTAAATTACAAATAATGCATTTAGCCGCCTATCGTAGAATTAGCCGGCGACCGTCCCGCAGACGCCCCCTCGCCGGTCAGGCCCAGCGGCCACCCGCCCAACTCCAACTGACTGCTGGGCCGCCCATTGACTCTCGCTCTCGCTACTCAAAGCTCGGGCTGCGACGTGCACACCTTCGCCGTGCGTAACGGAAACTCAGGCGCTATAGAAAATACCTGCCAGCGAGGGCGTACCATGCCAAGCCCAACATTGAGAGCACAAACAGAACCAGGAACGGAAGCACGGACGGCTGGCTGTCGAGGGCGGGATCAGCTCTTTCCAGTTCCTCGACCAGATTGCGATCCCGCCTGGGCCTTCGTGACCACCAAACCGTGCGGCCCAATTTTACTCTCAGCTTCTCTCGAAATTCTTTTCGCGATATCGGCTCGGATCACTGGATCCTCGGGCAGGTTGCCCGGAAACCCCTCAGGAAGATTGTCGCCATCGTTCTTGTCCATGGCGCCAACAATGTTCTCTGCCTCACTTATGTTCCAAGTTTCTAATGTAAAATTTTGACCGCTCGCCAGTCAACACTGCCCGACGGCATCGAGGCTGACGCCGCGTTGCTCGGTCTAAGGGGCTGGACGTCCGAAGAGCCTGGCGTGAAATGAGCAGCGGGGACCGGGTGGGGGGCTTGGGGTTAGTCCCCGCTGCTTTGAGCTGCCTTCGCGGGGTGCAGTGGCAGCACAACTAAATAGTGACTGAGCGATGACAGGACCCAGACAGCGGAGCCTTGGGCACCCTGTCAGTCTTACACCGGCTAGTGCCGCCCCCCAAGGCTACCCGGGCGGGTGTCTCAAGAGTGCGGCCGGGGACGGACCTTCAAAGATTGCGACTTCCGTACCCCAGCCTACACTCCGGCCTGACGCGCGTGCCCACCCAATCTACCCCAGCGTCAAGCGACAGGTCATTAGTAGCCGATAAAGATCGCCCCCAAATCGGCCGCTTGAGCTAGCTCGGATAGACAATTCGGGTGAGCGGGTTCAACGGGGTCAAAAGGAGGGGTCGGAATATCCGGGCCAACAGGCTCATGCGAACTAAAGTGAGAGCTTCATGGCCATAGTACCCTCCTCCTCGCCACCTAAGGCTTGAAGGGCAGAGGGCCGATGCACGTTTCCACTTGGGTCCCCGCTTGGACCAGCTGCTCGGATGCACCTCGGACATTGTTGCAGGCATAGCTGACGCCGACCAATTCGGTCTTCACGAACTCGCGCGTGTTTAGAATTGCGGCGGTCAGTTCTCCGTGGAAGCACAGCCGCTGTGGGCTCGTCGCTTGTCCCTCAACGGCGGCGGGCTCCCCTTAGCAGGACCCGTAAGGGCAGCTATGGAGTTTCGTCCCGCCCGGCCTTGCCGATTGCCTCAAACAATGATGCCAGAGTTGGCGGCAGTTCTGGTTCGACCTCCAGCCCAAGCAGCTTGTGTACGTGATGACGATTGTCTTCGGTGCCGATCAGCTCCCGAACGGCGTCGGCAAGGGTCTTATGGCCCGCTGCATCACGCTTTGCCATGTCTGCATGTCCCAACCCGCCCAAGGGCCGCAACTCGCAGGTCACGGAATGGTTGCATTAGGGGCCGGAATGTTTGGTAGAAATTTCTGAGCGGGGGATCGGATAACTGGCTCACCAGATCACCAGGCCCCTTCATGAGGCCCACGGACTTTATGAACTGTCATTTTGAAAAAGCCCGCGCCTCTGGCGGAGAACGCGAGGCGATAACCTCTTACCGAAGAAGGGATAGTCAGGCGGCGATACACAAAACCCCGCCGGAGCGGGGTTTTGATTCTAAGGCCGTTGCAGACTTGTTATCGTCCTCGCAATGGCCTGCCACCGTTGCCAGTGGTCTTACAATCCGCCGAAGCGGTAACGGTACCGGCAGCGACTTCGGTGTGTCCTTTCCTGATTTTCCCGGCGTTGTCACCGCCGGCAACCGATCTGGACGACGCTAGTGCTATGGCTGAGGAGGCCCTTGCCCTTCACATCGAAGGGCTTGTGGAAGATGGCGAAGCCATTCCAGAACCCTCCAGCTTGGAAGATGTCATGGCCGACGCCGATAATCGAGACGGCGTCGCAATCTTGGTTGCGGTGAAGACCGAGGCCAAGAAAGCTGTCCGCGTCAACATCACGCTCGCTGAAGATGTTCCAAGCCAAATTGACGCCTTTGCCGAGGCGCACGGTTATACCCGGTCCGGCTTTATCGCGAAGGCGGCTCAAAGAATCATCGAGCTTGAGGGCGGCCGAAAGGCTCGCAGCGCTTAGCAACCGTTTGCGCTACCCAGGGCCTTCCAATGCAAGCGTCCCTATGTGGCCTGGCTTCTGGCGCATCGTCACCGGTTGATTTAGCATCTCCTGATAATCCTCGTGTCAGGCACAAGGCAGCACAACTGCGAGCGGCACCGGGGCGAGGTGAACACGACGACGACATCCGGCTGCCAGGGAGACGGCCAATGCAGAAGCTGCAATCGCAAGGCGTCCATCACATCACGCTGGTCGGCGCCGGGCGCCAGACCTCGATCGATTTCTGGGAAGGCGTGCTTGGCATGCCTTTCATCTTCGAGCAGCCCAACCTCGACAAGGCCAGCGAAAGCCACCTCTATTTCGATCCGGGCGACGGCCGGCTGATCACCATCTTCACCGACGAGAGCCGCACGCCGGTCAAACGGCGCACGCCGACCGATCCGGGCTGCGTCCATCACATCGCGTTTGCGGTGTCGCGGGTCACCTTCCTGCAGGCGGTCGCCCGGCTCGACGAGCGCGCCATCAAGCACAGCGGCGTCAAGGATCGCGGTTTTATGGATTCGATCTACTTCGAGGATCCGCTCGGCCTGCTGATCGAGCTCGCTTCCTACCGTTTCGAGCCGCCGGCGGGATTTACCCATGCCGACGTGCTGATGCAGGCGCACAAGCTTCGCGTCGCGCGCGGCGACTACGCAATCGCCGAAGTGCATCTCGCCGACGCGATCCAGGCGCTGGTCGAGCGCTCCCGTGCGACCTTGTCAGAAGACCGCGCGCCGAAAAATCCATACTGACGACAGGCCAAAAAAGGGAGGAACACAATGGCAAAGACGACCACGAAAAGTGCGAAGAAGCTGGCCGCCAAGGCCGCTACGAAACCAGCTGCCAAGGCGACAAAACCTGCGGCCAAGGCGACAACGCCTGCGGCCAAGGCGTCAGGCGCTTCCGCCGAGCCGGCAGCGAAAGCCGCCGCAAAAGCTGCAGGTAAGGCGTCCGCGAAATCCGCGCGGAAGACCAAGGCGAAATCAGGAAAGAAGCCTGCGCTGACGCTCAGCATGCTGAAGCCGAGCGTCAACAATATGAGCGTACGGGTGTTTGCGCGCGCGGCCGGGCTCGACCATTCCGAGACCGACGTATGGGGCCACACGCGCTCGCCCGAGTATATGGCGCGAAACCCGGCCCATCTGACGCCGATGATCGAGGACAAGGGCCTGCCCAGGGGCGTGTTGTGGGAAAGCTGCGCCATCATGCAGTATCTCGCCAACAAGCACGGGCTGGACAAATTATATCCCAAGGCGCCGGCCAAGCGGGCGATGATCGACAGCGCCATGTTCTATCTGATCGGCACGCTCTACCCCTATGTGGCGCGCGCCACCTATCCTGCGCTGAATTTCCCGCAATATGCCGGCGAGGTCGGCCACAGCGACGCTCATCCCGACAAGAAGGCGGAAGCCCAGAAGGCCGCTATAGCAGCGATAGCCGAGCCGCTGGAGGTCTTTCACAGCTTCTTCAGGAACGGCAAGCCGTTCATCGGCGGCAAGAACCCGTCGATTGCCGACATCCGCCTGGCGGCGACGCTCGAATTCCTGGCCGCCATCGACTACGCGCTGCCCCAATGGGCGAAGGAGTACATGACGGCGATCGAAAAGAAGCTCGGCAAGGCCTATGCCGAGCCGGCGGCCGACGTGCGCGGCTATATCGCCCATGTGAAGTCGCAGGCCGGGGCGTGAGGCTTTCACTCTCACGGTTTTGCTTGCCCAGGCCGATCTAAACCGAGCCCGAAGGCCCGCGGCCTTTTACGGGACGTAAGAATGTTTGAAGCGTCGACGACGAAGCGACGATTGACCTGGAGGCAGCGGTCCTGATGATCAGGCCTGCGCGGGTGGCGTCCATAGAAGGGACTGTGTATGACCCGCAAACTACCCTTATTCGCCGCGTTCGGCCTGGCGCTTGCTGCCCTGGCGGCGTGTGACCAAACTCAATCGGGAGGAACGCAGGCGACGACCGCTGGCCAATTGCCGCCACCTCCAGCCGACACGATAACGCCGGCACCCGCAACCCCGCCAGCTCAGACAGCCCCTGTTCAGTAGCAGATCGTCGTTTTCAAAAAGGAACCCTCGCCCCGAGAGGCGGGGGTTCGCTTTTGCCATTTCAGCTGCAAAGCGGTGCGGCATGACTGATGCTGCGCTTGTCGTTCAGGGACCGAACATTACAAGCTCGGTGAACGACAGATCTCCAAGCGAGGGTGGTCTGGGACCCCTAAAATATTTCAGCCCGCTGTTGGCGCGGTACCACCCGAACAGACCTCCAATCGGCTCCCTGGCGTCGACGACGCAAAGCAGGATGCCGCTTCGCAAGAGAAAGCGCCCGATGGCACCGGCGCACCGGCTCAAATCCGCGAGGGAGCGGCAATAGACGATCTGATAGGATGGGATAAGACCGCGCAATATCCGGCGCGGCATCAATACGAAAGGAAACGCTGCTCCGTCGCAAATGCAAATCAATGACCGGCAGCCAAGTGCTGAGTGTTCCGAGAGTATGTACCTCTCGCTGTCGGACAGCATCGCCATTTCCGCAAGATCGGGACGAGCTTCAAGCACGCGACATGACCGCTGCGCCGAACTAAAAGCCGGCAAGAAGGCAAATTGTCCGGTGGTGAAGGGCCGAAAACCGAGCGCCCAGTTGGCTTTCAACGTTGCGGGCGCCGGCGAAATATTGGTGTAGGTCACGTCCCTTCGCTTGAGAATCGTCGTGACCAATTTGGCGCCATAGGGACGGAATTCTTCATCGACGGACCAGCTTGAAAGGTTGCAGCGGACTTCGTCGCCTTCCTGCCCGGGATAACGGGTATAAAGGGTCAGCACAACGCCGACGATCCGATCGGCCTTCTCCAAGGCCAAGCCGTATTGTGGGAACTCGGCGACGGGAGGCCGCTGCGACAAACGGGTCAGCGCCTGTATCCAGTAACTCCGGTCACGCTTCGGAAACCCCCGGCACAGGCAGTCGACCACTCCTTGCCAATCTGCTTCGCGAATTGGTCGACAGCGAACGCCAGGAGGGAGAGCGCCAAGCACGGCCATAAGTCGACTTCCAGAATAGGCTAAAGCGCGCCGCGGCTGAACGGATCCAATGCGACGCGCTTAAGTTCTTGTTTTTATGCATGTCGTTATCGCAAAAACGCTGCGCACCTTCGGGTCAGGCACGAGGCATGCTTTTGCGCGACATGCATTGGTTACGTCGATATGCCTCATACGCTAACACGTTAGTGTACAACGATTAATAATATGTGCCGCATTTAAAGACGACTTTCCGCACTGATCACGAAGACGCAAATCAGATTGGCCACGACGCGTCGACGAGCGGTTCCCGTCGGTTAAGGATCCGTTAACCAAATCCCTATCTACTGGTCGGCAATTCACCTCCAACCCGTGACCACGGATGTACTGGCGCGGTCGAGGTGGAAGGAAAGGTCGGCCATGTGCCGGCCTTTTTGTCTCGCGGGCTATTGTCCCCGGGAAGCCGCGGCTTCAAGCGCAGCGGCACGCTGATCGGGCCGCCGATTCAGCCAAGCGTTGTTCGATGGCGTCACCTCGAGCGATCGGACCGGTTCACCAGATATCAGTATTGCCCGCGTCTCGCATTGACATGGCGTGCCAATTCCGGCGTCTCGAAGACGTAGTCGCTCCAGGCCGATTCCGGAATCTGACCGACCAGATAGCATTCCAGCAAAAGACTTTGCTCAGGACTGAGAGGTCTCGGCGCGCGCTCATGGTCCATTCTCAGCGAGTGAAACAGACTTCTGGGCGAGTGAAGCAGATTTCCGGGCAAGTGAAACAGATTTCTGGTCACGTTCGAGACAGTGAAGTGGATCGACATGTGTTCGGTCTCCTTTGGCCATCCAGCGCCCAGGGATCGGGATCGATCTCCGCTCCGCTGCCTTCGGCTCGGAAAGGACCATGCGCCAAATCAAAACGCTACAGCTTGTATTGTGCGTCCAAAGCGACGCGCGGCGCTGCAATGGCTGTTTAACGTCGAAGGCCGGATAAGGTTCAACGCGGCTGGCGGTAACGCCGATCAGGCAGCCCGAAACCCACCAGGTCGGCTCATGCTCTCGGCCTGCGCGTCTGACCGAACCGCTGCGGCAGCTGCTCAGCAACGTTTTCAAGGCGGCGCATCTTTTTAGCTGCTAGCGCTTGAATGCCGGCTGGCTATTCGCAGACCATGCGGACCCGTTTTCCGGGTTGGCTGACGTTCCTGCAGGTGAGCGGTTTCGCCGGCTCGGATGACGGCGTCGGCGGCTGTTTGGCAATCCTGGCGATTTTCCTTCTCGGCGCCGCGGAGGTGTCGATTTTGCGGGCCGCCGCTGTTTCAGGCGTTTCGGGCGCCGCAGGAAAGATATCGGTCTGCAGCAACTGAGGCCGTCCGGCTTGCGCCTGCTGCGGCGGCCGGTCCCAGAACCGCCGGACATCGAGCGGCCTTGGAATGACGACGGTGCCGTCGTAGCTGCGCGAGCAGCCGCCCCCTAGCAGCAGCATCGGGCACACGAAAAAAGGCAGGATCCGTCGCAACATCGGCAACACCCTTGCGGGATCTATAACGCGGCTTCGGTTCTACCGACAACCGTCGGAATACACTGCGGGCAAGGCTAGCGCATGACCCGGAGAATCGGAATCGATTTCGCTGGGGATCATGCGCAAAAATCAAAGTGCCGCAGCGTCCCTGGCGCGACTTTGGCGCGATTGGGGGTCGGGCATGGACGATTGCCTGCCCAAGCCCATCAGCCCTAAGCCCATTAGCCAAGGGGCGCCTTGCTCGAAAAGGTCCGCGGACGGGAAATCCAGCGCGGGATAGCCACGTCGGCCTATCGGGTCCAGCCGATTCGGCGACGCTTTGCGACAAGACTATGGTGCGATCGCACCATACCAAAGCATGCGTCCGGTTGGAACAATAAGCGCATTCGAGTTCCGCTCCTCCAGTTACGGGCGGGAGCAGCGACCGCCGGCAAGAAGCAGGGTCAGATTTACCCCAACGGACCTGCTTCGGCGATGGCACGGCCATGACCTCCTTGGCCGCATGCAACGCGCTCCCGCCCGGATTTTCTTTTTCGGCGCCAATTGTTCGCCCGTCCAGGCAAATGCCGGCCGCAATTCGCGCAAGCTGCTGATTCCAGCGGCAAACCACGGCTGTACCGGCGAGACCCGCGGCCCTTCCTTTTGGACAGGGCTGTGCGGCGGTTACCGGGCTGACATCAAACTGTCATGTGACTGTAATAATCGGGGGCTATGGCCTCAGCGGGCGCCGAAGGAATGGCGCCGAGAGACCATTTTTCCGAACAGGAGCAGGCCACATGAAGAAATTCCTCCTTACGGCGTCGGCCGCGGCGCTTGCGCTCGCCGCGTCGGCTGGTTATGCCGCCGCGCGCGACCAGATTCAAATCGTTGGTTCGTCCACAGTGTTCCCCTTCACGACGGCTGTCGCTGAAAAGCTCGGCCAGAGCGGAAAGATCAAGACCCCGGTTGTCGAGTCGACTGGCACCGGCGGCGGCATGAAGCTGTTTTGCCAGGGCGTCGGCGAAAATACCGCCGACTTCACCAATGCCTCGCGCGCCATTAAGGATAGCGAGCTTAAAACCTGCAAGGCAAACGGCGTGACGCCGGTCGAGATCAAGGTGGGCTTCGACGGCATCGTACTGGCCAACTCGAAGGCAGGGACTGTCGTCGATCTGACCAAGGAACAGGTTTTCAAGGCGCTCGCCAAGAACGTCGCTGTTGACGGCAAGGTCGTCCCCAACCCCTACAAGAACTGGTCGGATGTCGATGCATCGCTTCCCGCGACAAAGATCGAGGTGCTTGGCCCGCCGCCGACTTCCGGCACGCGCGATGCATTCGTCGAGCTCGTCATGGATGCGGCCTGCCAGGAAGAAGTGAAGGCGGCTAATGAAAAGGGCTGCGGCGAGATCCGCGAAGACGGCGCTTTTGTCGAGGCCGGCGAAAACGACAATCTGATCGTCCAGAAGCTGGAAGCCAACCCCAACGCCTTCGGCGTCTTTGGCTTCTCGTTCCTTGACCAGAACGCCGACAAGCTGCAGGGCCACAAGGTCGATGGCGTCGAGCCGACTTTCGAGAACATCGCATCCGGCGATTACGGCGTTTCCCGCTCGCTCTTTGTCTATGCCAAAAAAGAGCATGTCGGCGTCATCCCCGGCATGCAGGAGTTCATCGCCGAGTACACCTCGGAGGCTGCATGGGGTCCTGATGGTTATCTGGCCGACAAGGGCCTGATCCCGCTGCCGGACGCCGAGCGCGCCAAGTCGGCCGAAAACGCCAAGGCCCTGAAGGGCATGGGCTCCTGATGTTTCGGGGGTCCGAGCGTACCGCTCTGACCCCTCATATCCTAGAGCACAAAGCGCGGGACCATAGGTCCCGTGCTTTGAGCCGGTGAATGACCGGCGGTCGAGGGGACGTCCCGAATCATGGTCGGTTATCTCGTTGTTCTTCTGGTGGTTCTGGCCGCTGCTGCCTATTGGCTCGGCCGGACCCGCGCCATTGCCAGCGTCAATGGCAACGTCGCGCGACTGCATTCGCTGCCTGGCCAGCATGGCATGTTTCTGGCGCTTTTTGCTGCCGGTCCCGCGCTGCTTGCGATCGTGTTGTGGTCGCTGGTGACGCCAGGAATTGAATCGTCGATCGTTACCGACCGCTTCTCCTCCGAGTTGTCGGGAATGGGCGTCCCGCAGGTCGAAGCTTTCATCCGCGACGCTCGCGCGATGGCCTTTGGCGGGCTTGTCGGCTTTGCCGATCCAACGAAAGAGGCGGCCGCCGCGCTCTACAAATCGGTCCATGCGACCAGCACCTGGATCATCTGGACCGTCGCGCTCGTGCTTTCCGCGTCCGGATTTTACTGGGCCTATTCACGCATCGCACAGGCCTACCGGGCGCGCCACGTGGTCGAGCGCGTTCTTCGCGCATTCTTGATCGCCTGTTCGGTGGTCGCGATCCTGACGACGATCGGCATCGTCCTGTCGCTGATCTTCGAGTCGCTGCGGTTCTTCCAACAGGTGCCGTTCTACAAGTTCCTGTTCGGCACGCATTGGTCGCCGCAGAGCGCCTTCACCGGCGCGGGAGCGGAGGCCGGGGCGGTCAACGAGGACATTTTTGGCATGGTGCCGCTCTTTGCCGGCACGTTGCTCATCACCTTCATCGCCATGCTGGTGGCTGCGCCTATCGGGCTGATGGCTGCGATCTACCTTTCGGATTACGCCTCCAAAAGCGTCCGCGCGGTCGCAAAGCCGGTTCTGGAAATCCTCGCCGGCATTCCGACCGTCGTCTACGGCTTCTTCGCCGCGCTGACGGTTGCGCCCTACTTCCGCGGTATCGGCGAAAGCCTGGGCCTCAACGTCGCGTCTGAATCCGCGCTCGCCGCAGGCGTGGTCATGGGTATCATGATCATTCCCTTCGTTTCCTCGCTTTCCGACGATGTGATCAACGCCGTTCCGCAATCCCTGAGAGACGGTTCCGCGGGCCTCGGCGCGACCAAGTCGGAAACCATCCGCAAGGTGGTCCTTCCCGCTGCCCTTCCGGGCATCGTTTCGGCGATGCTGCTTGCCGTCAGCCGCGCAATCGGCGAAACGATGATCGTAGTCATGGCGGCGGGGCTGGCGGCAAACCTCACGGCAAATCCGCTCGAAGCGGTCACCACCGTGACCGTGCAGATCGTGACACTGCTTGTGGGCGACCAGGAGTTCGACAGCGCCAAGACGCTTGCAGCCTTCGCACTCGGCCTGGTGCTGTTCTGCATCACGCTTACCCTCAACATCGTCGCTTTGCGCGTCGTCCAGAAATACCGAGAGCAATATGACTGATGCGATCTCGTCATTCGGCGGCGTCGGACGGCCGGTCAGCGTTCATACCGACGATGCCGCGAAGGCGCGGCTGAAGGGCCGCTACCGCACGGAAAAATGGTTCAAATGGCTCGGCGCCGCAGCTGTCGCGTTGGCCGGCTTGTTCCTTGTGCTGCTCCTGTCGACGATCGTCACGCAGGCGATTCCGGCGCTGCGGCAGAACTATGTGACGCTGCCGATCGATCTTTCAGCGGCCAAGGTCGACCCGGCGAAACTCGACGAAGTGAACTACGACGCCATCGCTCAGGAAGCGCTTACGGCAAAATTTCCGGATGTGAAGAGCCGCCAGGACAAGCGCCTTCTGCGCGGGCTGATTTCCACCGGCACAGGCGTGTTCCTGCGCAAGGATATTGCGGCTGATCCGGGGATGCTCGGAGGAACGGTGGACTATGCGGTTCCAGTTGACGATTTTGCCGACCTCTATCTCAAGGGTTTGCTTGCCGACGTCGGTTCGGACGAAGCGATTTCGACAAGCGTCACGCCTTCGGAAACCAGCGGCGACATCGATCTGACCTTCGGCGACGATGCCATGCTGGCGCTGGCGCGCGGCCATGGTGCGACCGAGGGCGAAAACGGCATGTTTACGCTGACGAGCGGCGCGTCGTCGCTGCTGGTCGCGTTCAATGGCGGCACGGTCAAGCTGACCTCGCTGTCGTCTGCGGCCAACGGCACGGTGATCGCAAAAGGCACGGTGATCGAGGCGCTGGACAGCACGGCGCCCGCCGCGAGCGGCCAGGCATTCCTGCGCGTCATCGAGACGCCGGAAGCATCGCGAAAGATTTCGGACAAGGTGATCGTCTGGCTCGACACGCTGAAGAGCGCCGGCCTGATCGAAAGCCGGTTCAACTCGATCTTCTTCTTCACCGGCGCAAGCCGCGAGCCGGAATTGGCTGGTGTCTGGGGCGCGGTCGTCGGATCGTTCCTGACCATGATCGTAACCCTCGCAATCGCCTTCCCGATCGGCGTTTCAGCGGCGATCTATCTTGAGGAATTTGCGCCCAAGAACCGGCTGACGACGATGATCGAAGTGAATATCAACAATCTGGCGGCGGTGCCTTCGATCGTCTTCGGCCTGCTTGGACTTGCCGTATTCCTGAATTTCTTCGGCATGCCGCGCTCAGCCCCGGTGGTCGGCGGCATGGTGCTGGCGCTGATGACCCTGCCGATCATCATTATCGCCTCGCGCGCTTCGCTGCGCGCCGTGCCGCCTTCGATCCGCGAGGCGGCGCTTGGCATCGGAGCGTCCAAGGTCCAGACCGTATTCCATCACGTCCTGCCACTGGCGATGCCGGGCATCATGACCGGCACCATCCTCGGAATGGCGCATGCGCTCGGCGAAACCGCGCCGTTGCTGATGATCGGCATGGTCGCCTTCATCGTCGACATTCCCGGCGGCTTCACCGATCCCGCGACGATCCTGCCGGTGCAGATTTTCATGTGGGCGGATTTCCCGGAAGCGGGGTTCCAGCAGAAGACTTCGGCGGCGATTTTGATTTTGCTGGTGTTTTTGGTCATCATGAACGCCATCGCGGTGATACTGCGCAGGCGCTTCGAGCGGCGCTGGTAAGGAGTAGAGGATATGAACATCATGACGGAAGCCGGCGTCGAGCAGAAACTGAGCAGCGCAACCAACGCCCCTTCGATCAAGATGAAGGGCGAAAAGGTCTCTGTTCACTACGGCGAGAAGCGAGCTCTGTTCGACGTCGATCTCGATGTCCGCGAGCATCAGGTGACGGCGTTGATCGGGCCATCGGGCTGCGGCAAGTCGACGTTCCTGCGTTGCCTGAACCGAATGAACGACACCATCGATATCGCGCGGGTGAGCGGCAAGATCACGCTCGACGGCGAGGACGTCTACGATCCGAAAATCGATGTCGTCGAGCTGCGAGCTCGCGTCGGCATGGTATTCCAGAAGCCGAATCCGTTTCCGAAGTCGATCTACGAAAACGTCGCCTACGGTCCGCGCATCCACGGCCTGGCCAGGAGCAAGGCCGAGTTGGACGGCATCGTCGAATCGAGCCTGAAGAAGGCCGGCCTGTTCAACGAGGTCAAGGATCGCCTGCTCGAGTCGGGTACCGGACTGTCCGGCGGACAGCAGCAGCGCCTGTGCATCGCGCGCGCCATCGCGGTGTCGCCGGAAGTGATCCTGATGGACGAGCCCTGTTCGGCGCTCGATCCGATCGCCACCGCCCGCGTCGAGGAACTGATCGACGAACTGCGCCAGAACTATACGATCGTCATCGTCACCCATTCGATGCAGCAGGCGGCGCGCGTGTCGCAACGCACGGCGATGTTCCATCTCGGCTATCTGGTCGAGGAGGGCGCGACCGACAAGATGTTCACCAACCCCGACGACAAGCGCACCCAGGACTACATCACCGGCCGGTTCGGCTGAGCGGTCCGGCGAATTTCGAACACGAGGACAGCACCATGGGTGAACACACCGTCGCATCTTTCGACGAGGAACTGGAGCACATCGACCGGCTGATCCGCGACATGGACGAGCTCGCCGCCGCAATGGTCGCGGCCTCGATCCGCGCGTTGCTTGCGTCGGACAATGCGATGGCGCAGCGCGTCGTCTCGGACGACGCCATCATGGATGCGAGGCAGCGCGAACTCGATGACAGCGCCATCACGCTGATCGCCAAGCGGCAGCCGATGGCGCAGGATCTGCGCGCCGTGGTTGGCGCAATCCGCATGGCGGGCGATCTCGAGCGCATCGGCGATCTGGCCAAGAACATAGCCAAGCGGGTCAGCGCAGTCGGGCAGAGCGCGACGCCGCGTAATCTGTCGCACGGTATCGACGCGATGGCGGACCTCGTTCTTGTGCAGCTGCGCGGCGTGGTCGAGCACTATGTGTCGCGCGATGCCGGCGCGTTGAAGGAACTGCGCGCCGACGACCAGAAGATCGACGTGAAATACACGGCGGTTTTTCGCGAGCTCCTGACCTACATGATGGAGGATCCGCGCAACATCACCGCCTGCACGCACCTTCTGTTCTGCGCCAAGAATCTCGAGCGTATCGGCGATCACGTCACCAACATCGCCGAAAACGCCTACTTTGTCGTGACCGGGCAGCAATTGCCGGCGGATCGCCCGAAGCTCGACGAAACGACGATGTCGGCGCCGGCGACATGACAGGAGTGACCGGCCGATGATCGCGCCGCGCATCATGGTGGTGGAGGATGAAGAGCCGCTGGGCGTCCTCCTCCGTTATAATCTGGAATCCGAAGGCTATCAGGTCGAGGTGGTGACGCGCGGCGACGAGGCCGAAATCCGGCTGCAGGAAAACGTGCCCGATCTTTTGGTGCTCGACTGGATGGTGCCGGCGGTTTCCGGCATCGAGCTTTGCCGGCGGCTTCGGGTGCGCCCCGAAACCGAGCGGCTGCCGATCATCATGCTGACCGCGCGCGGCGAGGAGAGCGACCGGGTGCGCGGCCTTTCGACCGGAGCCGACGACTATCTGGTCAAGCCGTTCTCGACACCGGAATTCATGGCCAGGGTCAAGGCGTTGCTGCGCCGCGCCAAGCCGGAAGTGTTGTCCAGCGTGCTCAAGGTCGGCGACATCATGCTCGATCGTGAATCGCACCGGGTCTATCGCAAGAAGAGCGAGATCCGGCTCGGGCCGACCGAATTCCGGCTGCTCGAATTCATGATGCGCCACCCGGGCCGGGTCTTCTCGCGCAGCCAGTTGCTCGACAATGTCTGGGGCGAGACGATCTACATCGACGAGCGCACGGTGGACGTCCATGTCGGCCGGTTGCGCAAGGCGGTCAACAATGGTCGCATGCCCGATGTCATCCGCACCATCCGCGGCGCGGGCTATGCGATCAGGGAAGACTAGGGGATGTGCTGATATTCAGGTGATGCCGGCCTGCGAACGGCTGATACCTGCGCTTCCGGTGCTCATCTCATCCAAGAGTACGCTCCGCTCCGGTTCTCGGAACCCGCCATTCTCGACTCGGCCTGACCTGAACCTCAACACACCCCAAGTCGCGACCCGGGAATCCTTCAAGCCACGTTCTTTCCGACCGAGCCGGCTCGTGCCTGGATGCTCGGCGCGAAAATCTCCTGGTCGACGAAGCTTAGCGCCCGCATGGCGCAACCTTCGCGGATCAGCGGCAGCTCGTTCGGCTCGGTGTCGAAGGAAATCAAACCCGAATGCTGGCCGCCGGCGGTCTGGGCGATGGCCTCGCGCAGGGCCGGCTCGATCAGGTCGAAGGCGGCAGCGCTGGCGCCGACCATGGCCACCGGCGCCGGATCGATCAGCGCAAACAGGCTGCCGAGCCCGAAGCCGAGCGCCTCGCCGGCCTTGCGGTAGGCTTCGCGCTCCGGTCCGTCCGTCTCGCGCGCCCGGGCCGCCAGTGCCCGCATCTCGGCGTCGCTGACATCGGCGACCGGCTCGGCGTTCTCGCTCAACAGCCTTGCGTTGCGCCAGATGGCGTAGTTGCCGGCATAAGCCTCGACGCAGCCGCGCCGCCCGCAGCGGCAAAGCGCGCCGCCCGGCCGATGGATCATGTGGCCGAATTCGCCGCCTGAGGAGTGGGTGCCGGTGAACAGCTCGCCCTTCAGCACCAGCCCCATACCGATGCCGTGCGAGAGCAGGATGGCGATGAAATCGTCGCGGTAGCGATCCGGGTGGCGCCAGCGCAGCGCCACGGCCATCATGTTGCAGTCGTTCTCCATGATGGCCGGGATGCCGAACTCGCGTTCCAGAATGTCGGCGAAGGCGATGTTCGTCTGCGGCGTGATCGGTGACCACAACATGGCGCGCGCATGGGAATCGGTGATGCCCTGGATCGCCAGCGCGATGCGGGCGACGCTTTGGACATCGAGGTCGGGATCTTCGAGCCGGCGCCGGACGATGGCGACACATTCGCCGATCAGCGCGTCACGCGACATGGTCAGCGTGTCCAGCCGGCGCTGTTCCTCGGCGACCACTTGTCCGGCATAATCGATGACGGCGACCGACAGGAAATTCAGCGACAACACGACGGCCAACACCGCAGCGGCTTGCGGATTGAGGCTGAGGCCGACCTGCGGCCGGCCGCGTTTCAGCGAAACCGTCTCGCTCGCCTTGCTCTCGGCCAGGATGCCTTCCTGGATCAGGTCGGCAGAGATCGCCGATATGGTCGAATGGCTGAGGCCGGTAGTCGCGGCGATCTCGGTCCGCGACGGCTGGCCTGCCCGGCGCACGGCCGAAATCACCATCGCCCTGTTGCGCCGGCGCAGATCGTCATGACGGATTCCCACCGACATTTTTTGTTTCCTCCTCATCGCCGCGGCCGCTCATGAATCGGAAGCCGTCGGTATGTCGGACAAATACTGGCAGAAGCAGAAGGGGCTGTCATTATTTATTCCGAGCCTCGAAAAAAAGCCCGACAGGACGTCAAAATCCATCAGAATTGGTGTTGACAGTGCTTCGGCGTTGGACCAGTATTTTTTCGAGGCTCGAAAAAATAGAGCCTTTGTGCCGGCCTTCGGGCCAGTTGGTCGCGCCCTACGCGGCGCAGGGAGGAATATCATGAAGAGATTCGCAGCCGCCATTCTGGCGGGGGTCGCCATGTCGCTGACGCTCGCGTCGGCCGCGCAGGCCAAGGACAAGGTCATTGGCGTTTCGTGGTCGAACTTCCAGGAAGAGCGTTGGAAGACCGACGAAGCCGCCATGAAGGCGGCGATCGAGGCCGCCGGCGACAAATATATCTCCGCCGACGCACAGTCCAATCCCGGCAAGCAGCTGACCGACGTCGAAAGCCTGATCTCGCAGGGCGCCAACGCGCTGATCATCCTTGCGCAGGATGCCTCGGCCATCGGTCCGGCGGTGCAGAAGGCGCTGGACGAAGGCATCCCGGTCGTCGGCTATGACCGGCTGATCGAGAACAAGGACGTCTTCTATCTGACCTTCGACAACCAGGAAGTCGGCCGCATGCAGGCCCGCGAAGTGTTCAAGGTGGCGCCGGAAGGCAATTACGTCTTCATCAAGGGCTCGGGCGCCGACCCTAATGCCGATTTCCTGTTCGCCGGCTCCATGGAAGTGCTCAAGGATGCCATCGACAGCGGCAAGATCAAGAATGTCGGCGAGGCTTATACGGACGGCTGGCTTCCCGCCAACGCCCAGAAGAACATGGAACAGTTCCTGACCGCCAACGACAACAAGGTCGATGCGGTGGTTGCCGCCAATGACGGCACCGCCGGTGGCGTCGTCGCGGCGCTGACGGCGCAAGGCCTGGCCGGATCCGTCCCGGTTTCGGGCCAGGACGGCGACCATGCCGCGCTGAACCGTATCGCGCTCGGCACACAGACCGTATCGGTGTGGAAAGACGCGCGCGAGCTCGGCAAGAACGCCGCCGAGATCGCCTCGCAGCTGGCCGACGGCAAGCCGATGACAGACATTGCCGGCGTCAAGGATTTCACCACGCCGGGCGGCAATGTCGTCAAGTCGCTGTTCCTGACGCCGATTGCCATCACCAGGGACAATCTCAACGTCGTCATCGACGCCGGCTGGATCAAGCAGGAAGAGGTCTGCGCCGGCGTGGCGGCGGGCACCGTCCCGGTCTGCAACTGATCCGCCTTCGCCAAAAAACCTGAAACGCCGCGGCTTCACGCCGCGGCGTTTTTTTCAAAAGAGTTGTTTTTCCGCGTCTCGCGGGTAATTTCTAAGCTGCTTCCGGCATCCGCGGCAGACGGCAACGGTGGGAGGACATCATGACCGACACGACTTCCAACACGCCGGTTGCTGATCGGGCGCGTGAATCCGAGCTCAGCCCCTTCGGCCGCTTCCTCAAGGCGACCGAGCTCGACATACGCATGCTCGGCATGGTCGGCGCGCTGCTGATCATCTGGGTTGGAATCCACATCCTGTCGGGCGGGCTGTTCCTCACGCCGCGCAATCTCTGGAACCTGTCGGTGCAGACTTCCTCGGTCGCGATCATGGCGACCGGCATGGTGCTGGTCATCGTGATGCGCAACATCGATCTTTCGGTCGGCTCCGTCGAAGGCGTCATCGGCATGGTGATGGGCGTTGCGCAGGCAGAATTCCTCATCCGCGTCATCGGATTCCAGCTTGGAAATCCCTGGATATGGGTCATCGCACTGGCTGCCGGCGTGGCGCTCGGCCTCATGATCGGCGCGCTTCAGGGCTTCATTATCGCCTATCTCGAGGTTCCGGCCTTCATCGTGACGCTGGGCGGCCTGCTGATCTGGCGCGGCATGGCGTGGCTGATGACGAGCGGGCGCACCGTCGCGCCGCTCGATGCCACGTTCCAGCTGATGGGTGGCGGGCCGCGTGGCTCGATCGGGGCGACCGCGAGCTGGATCGTCGGCATTCTCGCCTGTGTGGCCGTCGCCTTGATGCTGCTCAACGGCCGGTCGCAGCGCAAGCGCTTCAAGTTTCCGTTGCGCCCGGTCTGGGCGGAGAGCCTGCTTGGTGTTGTCGCCTGCGCCGCCATCCTCGGCGCCGTCTGGATCGCCAATTCCTATCCCTGGCCGATCGGCATCGTGCGCCAATACGCCCAGCGGAACGGC
Source organism: Mesorhizobium sp. WSM4847 (assembly GCF_055811335.1). Lineage (NCBI taxonomy): Bacteria > Pseudomonadati > Pseudomonadota > Alphaproteobacteria > Hyphomicrobiales > Phyllobacteriaceae > Mesorhizobium > Mesorhizobium sp. WSM4847. The sequence goes on from NZ_JBVVPY010000013.1 coordinate 75,756, forward strand.
ATCACCATCCCCGAAGGCGGGCTGTTCATCGCCCATGGCATCGCCATACCGGTGCTGATCGCGGTCGCAGTCGGCATCGTCATGACCTTCATCACCCGGCGCACCCGTTTCGGCCGCTACGTCTTTGCCATCGGCGGCAACCCGGAAGCGGCGGAACTCGCCGGCATCAACACGCGCTGGGTGACCATGAAAGTGTTCATGATCATGGGCGTTCTGGCCGCGATCAGCGCGGCAATTGCTTCGGCCCGCCTCAATGCGGCGACCAATGCGCTGGGCACGCTGGACGAACTCTTGGTCATCGCAGCAGCCGTCATCGGCGGCACGTCGCTGGCCGGCGGCTCCGGCACGGTGCTCGGCGCCATGCTGGGCGCGCTTCTGATGCAGTCGCTGCAGTCCGGCATGGTGTTGCTCGGCATCGATTCGCCGCTTCAGAGCGTCGTCGTCGGCGCCGTGCTGGTCGTCGCCGTCTGGCTCGACACAGTCTACCGCAAGCGGGTCTGAGCATGATCCCGAGCCGAAGGTCCGCGTCAGCGAAAAGTGGACATCCGTTTCGGTCCAGCATCATGCTCGGCAAAACCATGGAAAGGAACGATCATGGCTGACACGACTGCTCCCACGCCACTGATCGATATGCGCAACATCTCGATTGCCTTCGGCGGCATTCGCGCCGTCGACGATGCGTCGATCGACCTTTTCCCGGGCGAGGTCGTGGCGCTGCTCGGCCACAACGGTGCGGGAAAGTCGACGCTGATCAAGATCCTGTCCGGTGCCTACAAGCGCGATTCGGGCCAGATCTTCGTCAATGGCGAGGAGGCTTCGATCGCCAATCCGCGCGACGCCAAGAAATACGGCATCGAGACGATCTACCAGACGCTGGCGCTCGCCGACAATGTCGACGCCGCCGCCAACCTGTTCCTCGGCCGCGAGCTGATGACCGGCTGGGGCACGCTCGACGATGGCGCCATGGAGGCCGAGGCGCGCAAGGTGATGGGCAGGCTCAATCCCCGCTTCCAGCGATTCAAGGAGCCGGTGGTCAAGCTTTCGGGCGGCCAGCGGCAGTCGGTGGCGATCGCGCGCGCCATCCTGTTCAACGCCCGCATCCTGATCATGGATGAGCCGACGGCGGCGCTGGGACCGCAGGAAACGGCGCAGGTCGGCGAACTGGTCATGCAGCTCAAGGCCGACGGCATCGGCATCTTCCTGATCAGCCATGACATCCACGATGTGTTCGAGCTTGCCGACCGCGTCTGCGTCATGAAGAATGGCCGGGTCGTTGGCACGGCGCGCACCGGCGACGTGACCCAGGACGAGGTGCTCGGCATGATCATCCTGGGCAAGTGTCCGCCAGGCGCCATACCGGGGCCAGGCGCGCTGAAGATCGCCGCCTGAAGCGTCAAATACCTGTCACGTGATATGCCAGCCGTCATGATGGTTTGGCCGCGCCATTGTGTTGCCACGGGGACTTGCCCATAAGATGGGAAACCATGGGTCGCAGCAGCAATTTGAAGAAGTTCTTCCCGATCGTCGCGTTCATTGCCGTCGCGCTGATCAGCCTGACAATGGCGGGATTCGCCTATTTCGCCACCCAGGAAGCGGCGCGCATCAAATTCGAGGCGACGGCGGACGACGCCCTCAACCGGATCGATAGCCGCATCGACCTGCATCTGTCACTGCTGCGATCGACACATGCGCTGTTCGAGGCTCGCAATGGTGACATTTCGCGGGGCGAGTTCAAGGCGTTCTTCGATGCGCTGGGTATCAACGACAATTTCGCCGGCCTGCGCGGCATCGGCTTTCTCCGGCTGGTGAGAGCCGGCGACGAGGCAGCGGTCGAGCGTGCTATCCTGCACGACTATGGCGTCAGCGATGCGATCTATCCGGCCACGACGACGCTGCCATGGCGTGCGCCCATCACGCTGTTCGAGCCGCTGGACCCTTCCAATCAATCCGGCATCGGCTACGACATGTTCACCGAACCGGTGCGGCGCGAGGCGATCGAAAGGGCGATGGCCGACAACCAGCAGCACGCGAGCGGGCGCGTGCAGCTAGGCCAGGAAACAGGTGCTGCGCAGACCTTCACCGGCTTCCTGGTTTTCGTGCGGCTCAACATCGAAACCGCGGCGGACGGCATCGATGCGTCCAGATCCTCGACAACAGGCTTGCTTTATGCGGCGTTCCGCGCCCGCGACCTGTTCCAGACCGCGCTCAGCCGGACGCCGCTGCTGCCGGTCAACATCGAAATCTATGACGGCAAGGTGGATGCCGACCATCTTTTGTTCCAGTCGGAAACGCCGCCGGCGTCGGGCTTCGGCGACAGGTTGCTGGTTTCTCGCGAACTCACCATCGCCGGACGTCCATGGACCGTCCTGTTCAGGCCGACAAGCGCCTTCTCGCAACCGTCCTCGCGCGCCATTCCGGTGATGCTCGGCCTGTTCGGGCTGCTGCTCGCGGGCACCATCGCGCTGGTGGCCCGCTATCAGGAGCGGGCCTATGACGCGGTCTCGCTGCTTCATGAGACGACGGAAAAGAGCCTGCTCGAAAAAGACCTGATGCTGCAGGAGATGAAGCACCGCATCAAGAACTCGATCACGCGGGTGCTGGCGATCGCGCGCCAGACGGCATCGCATGCCACCGACGTCCACGAGTTCTCGTCTTCTTTTTCGGCCCGGCTGCAAGCGATGGCGGCTTCTCAGGACATGCTGACGCGCTCGCGCTGGCAGAAGGCCGATCTTGGCGATCTCTTGCGCATCGAGCTTGGCCAGGTGTTCGGCAAGGAGCTTCCTGACGGGATATTGTCGGGGCCAGAGGTGTTGCTCGACGAGACGACGACGCAAGCGCTCGGCCTGACCTTTCACGAACTGGCGACGAACGCGCTAAAATATGGCGAAACCGGCAATTCGGCCATTACCAGGAACGGCGACTGGTCGCTCAAGGTCGACTGGTCGGTCGAAGGCCACAGGAGCGACCGAACGCTGGTTCTCAATTGGCGCGAAGCCGGCAAGAAGAAGCTCGAACCACCGGTCAAAACAGGTTTTGGCACCAAGCTGATCGATCTGAACGTGACGCGCGAATTGCGCGGTACGATCAATCGCGATTTTCACGATAGCGGGCTAAGCGTGGAAATAAGGATCCCGCTGTCGGACTGAAACGCTGCCGCAAACCGGCCGTTTTCGAAAGCGCCCAAATAAAGCGCCCCAAATGAAGCACCCATGTAAACAGAGACCGGCTCGTCCGTTCTCCGCTTCCAATGCCTCTTGCGTTTGAAACGGATCAGCAGCGAGCCGTAAACAGACGGCCACGGTTGTCGCGGTACTGGCAATAGCCATTGCGCAGGTTGCGCACCAGCAGGCCGGTACCGGCACCGATGGCTGCGCCCACCAGCGCACCCTTGCCGCCGTCAATCAGGCCGCCGGCCAGAGCGCCGACACCGGCGCCGACGCCGACATCCTGTTCGGTGGTGCTGCAACCGCTGACCGCGATTGCGGCAACAATGGCAATAATCATCTTCCGCATAGGGTCACTCCTCGCCTTTGTCCTCACTTGTAGCTCCGCCCGTCATTTATCACGCGAAAAAGTGTTTTGCCCTGCTCGATTTCATTGTTGGCTAAGAGAATCTTTTTCGGGGCGCGCGCCGCTCGAGGCAAGCTCGAGGTCGGAAATCTCCACGGAAGCGTCGAGAGTGCCGTCCGGGCGTACGTTCCAGACGATCCGGTCGTAGTCATCCTCTAGTGCCGGATCGACGGAAAGGCATTTGGCAATGATGCGCGGAGCCTGACCCTGCACATCGCCCATGGCAAACGGACGCGCCGCGGTGCACTCCTGAGCGGTTTCGAAAACGCTCACCGATACGGGCAGTTCGCGGCACTCGGTCATCGTGTTCGAACAGCCGATGACCAGCAGCACGGCAGCGATATGTTCCATGGCGACGGTCCTCCCGCGATAGAACGGGCCACATCCGCCAAAGTTCCGGCGATACAGGCCCGCGCGAACATGGAGAACAGGCCGACATCAGGCAAGCACGAGCCGCCGGCCGCTTTGCGTCCGACGCTTTGCTTTAAATTGTTATCGCAAAACCGCTGCATACCCTTGGTTCAGGCCCGAGGGGCTTACTTCTGCGCGAATGCATCAGACCAACTGGAACGCGGCGGCCAGGACGACCACTGCAGCTAGCCCGATTGCGGCGAGGCCGGGAATCGGCAGGGAATCACGGGGCGACCGCATTGCGGATGCTTCGAGATCCTGAAACCCGCTCATCGAAACGCGTGCGGCCTGTTCCAGCCTGTTGATGTCGGCAATCGTCAAAGCCATTTCTCCCGTAGTGCGCAGCAAACTGCGATCGAAAACGTCGTGCGGAGTGGTGCCTGAGAAAAACAGCATCGAACCTTATGGTGAACAGATGGTTAAAGCCGGCGCGGCTGGTATCAATCCCCACCCCTCTTGGCCCCAACCCCCTCGGCCAGTTCTCTTGGGCTCGGCTGTTGCCCGTTCAATCCGTCTCGAAATTGCTGCGAGGAACGACGAGATGGTATTCGAGACGATCCCCGCTGATTTCAAGTTTCGCCGTGCCGTTCAACGACGCAGGCACGACGCGCTCGAGCGCGACGCTGCCAAAGCGCTTCTCGCTGGGCTGATTGTCATTGGCTCCGATGGCCTCGGCCCATGTCAGCGACAGCGCGGTCTCGCCAGCGGCAGCGGCCGTCAGATCGGCCGTCACCTCGACGAAGCCGTCGGCTCGCGACAGAGCGCCGTAGCTGACAGAATTGACGGCAAGCTCGTGCATGGCCAAGCCGATATGCAGGGCCGCATTGGGATTGAGGTATGGGTTTGCACCGCGAAAACGCAGGCTGCGCACTGGGTCGGCGCCATAGCGGCCGACCTGGCCGGACACCAGTTCGCGCAGTGCCGCTCCCCGCCAGTTGGACGAGGTCACCAGGTCCTGGGATGAGGCAAGCGACTGCAGCCGGCCGCGAAAGCGCGTCAGGAAATCACTGAGCGTGTCCGAATAACGGCTGGTCTGGGTGGCGATGCTCTGGATGATCGCCAAAAGGTTCTTCGAACGGTGGCTGACCTCGCGCAGCAGCGTCTTCAGGGTTTGCTCGCGACGTTTCTGCTCGGTCGTTTCGACCATGGTGGTGACGACGCCCTGCACGGCACCGCCGTCGTCATGATCCGCGTCCACCCATATTTGGAACCAGCGGACGCCATCGTCGGCCGGAATGCTGAACTCAAGATGTTCCGGATTGCCGGATGCGACGACCTTGCGTTTGGCCGCGCCGATGCGCTCCTCCTGCGCAAGCGGCAGGATGCCGATGCCGTCGCCCGTGTCGGAACCCCCCGTGTCGGAAACCCCCGTGCCGGAAATCCCCGTGTCGGCAATCCAGGGCGGGCGCATGTTGCGGGCCCAGACGGTTTTCATCTCGCGATCCTGATAGAGAACCGAAATACCGGCATTGTGCAGTGCATGGAGAAGGGCCCGGCCAACCTGCATTCCACTCTCAGCGGACTGCAAAGCGATGATCTCATCACTCCGTCCGCTGTCTTTCATGTCTCCGGCTCTGGATTGCATCGGTCACTTCACCCGCCCAATGCAGGCTGAACGGCTGACGGAAAATTGGGTTCCAAAAAGAGTCCGCCGAGCGACGTCCTGCTAAGGACACCGCCCGGCGGTAGCTGGAAACCGCTTGAGGGGTGCGGCTCCCAGTGTTCGATCGCAGTTCACGACGCGCGTTTGAACAAGCCCGCAATAAGCGAAATGATCAGGAAAGCGAGAAAGATGAAAAACAATATCTGCGCTATACCAGCCGAGGTGCCGGCGATTCCGCCAAAGCCAAGAGCGCCTGCAATGATCGCAACGACGAGAAATACGAGGGCCCAGTAAAGCATGGTCCATCTCCTTCAAATAGTATGCCAAAAACGTCTTTCGCTGCCGTTTGTTCCAGCATTTCCCGAAAAAGACGATCCCTGGAAAGCTTTCCCATGGAATTGGATCGTCATGCGCAGGTGAATTGCAAGTGACGGTCGCCGGCCGCAAGCGGCCAGCATTACTCATCTGTGGAAAACGGGCGATCAGTGGAACTGTGGAAAGGGGCGCTCACGGCCGGGCTGCCCGGCCTATGCAGCGGCTTTCGCATGCCGGTCGAAGAACAGCGCCTGGCTGATCAGGGCCTTGACCATCTCCGGATTGAACGGCTTGGTGACGAGGAAGGCCGGCTCCGGCCGCTCGCCGGTCAGCAGGCGCTCGGGAAAAGCGGTGATGAAGATCACCGGCACCGGGGTGGTCGACAGGATCTCGTTGACCGCTTCGATGCCCGAGCTGCCGTCGGCAAGCTGGATGTCGGCCAGCACCATCTTCGGCCGCGTCTTGGCGAACATCGCCACCGCCTCGGCATGGGTACGCGCCGTTCCGACAACGCGATGCCCCAGGCTCTCGACCATTTGCTCGATGTCCATGGCGATCAGCGGCTCGTCCTCGATGATCAGCACATCGGTTGCCACCTGGCGGGAAATCTCGTTGCTGGCCTCGGCAAGAAGCTCGGAAAACTCCTGATCGTCGACGTCGAGGATCTCCGCCGCCTCGTCTTCGCTGAAACCTTCGACGGCGACCAGCAGGAAGGCCTGGCGCGGACGGGGTGAGATCGCGTTCAGATTGGCGGCGGCGCGCTGTTCCCACGCCGACTGCGGGTGTTCTTGCGGAACGCGTATGGCGACCGAAGTGAACAGCCTGGCGAAGACCTTGTAGAGCGCGATGCGGTCGTTCGACGCGTTCGGAAAGATGTCGACGTCGGCGATGATGGCTTCGAGCATCGCGGCGACCAGCGCGTCGCCACTCTCCTGCGATCCGGAGACGGCCCGCGAAAAGCGGCGCAGGAACGGCAGGTGTGGAGCGATGGTTGCGGATAGGCTCATGATAGACGTCTCCCTCTGACGTAATTGCATAGGTTGCAGGCCAAGCTGATGACAAGCCCCGAAAATAAACCCTGAAAACATAAACGCCGGCTTTCCGAAAAAGTTCCGAGGGCTTGGAACTAATGTAAGCGGAAGGCGTTTGAGATCGGGACTGGCAACCAGACGAGGGGGCCGCTTGCTTTGCGTCGTGTATTGAAGGGCGGCAGGGTACTGGGAACAAAGGGCGAAATGGCGACATGAGGAAAGACAACACGGCTGGCGCTGCAACGAACAGGCGCCGGGCTGCTTCCGGCGACCCGCTCGGGCCAAACTCGGAAATCGGCCGCAAACTCAAACAATATTACGACGAGCTGGTCTCCGACAGCGTGCCGGATCGCTTCGCCCAATTGCTCAGCCAGTTGGAACAGGCCCAACCTGCACGGAAAAAGGACTGAGGCATGGCGGCCGTCTCCCAGAGCTTCAAGACGGATCTGCTCGCCTCGATTCCGAGCCTGCGGGCCTTTGCCGTGTCGTTGACGCAAAACGCCGACAAGGCCGACGATCTGGTCCAGGAAACGCTGGTGAAGGCGTGGGACAAGCATGAGAGCTTCGAGCCGGGCACCAATCTCAAGGCATGGCTGTTCACCATCCTGCGCAACGAATTCTATTCGCAGATGCGCAAGCGCGGCCGCGAGGTGCAGGATAGCGACGGCATCATGACCGCCAGACTGGCCGTCCATCCGGCCCAGCACGGCCAGCTTGACCTCAAGGACTTTCGGAGCGCGCTCGAGCAATTGCCAGAGGACCAGCGCGAAGCCATCATCCTCATCGGCGCGTCGGGCTTTTCCTACGAGGAAGCCGCCGAAATTTGCGGCTGTGCGGTCGGAACGATCAAGAGCCGCGTCAGCCGCGCCCGCACGCGGCTGCAGGAAATCCTGAAGATTTCCGGCGACGACGAGTTTGGCCCGGATGCTATCTCGGCTCAGGTGACGGGGTCGAACGCCGCCTGAATACGGATCACCGGTAATGTCGGACCTGGTAATCGGGCTCCGGTTTGCGGACATCACACAACCGGACATCAAACAACAGGTCTGCGCCCGCACGCCGACGCCACTGCCTCCACGAGATCGTCTCCCGAATAGGGCTTGGTGACCAATCTGACATCGGGAAATGTCACCTTGATTTCGTCCATGTCGGAATAGCCCGAGGCGAAGACGAAAGGCACGCCCGATTCGCGCAGCCGCGAAGCGAAATCGAGTGTCGAAGTGCCGCCTAGCATGAGGTCGACGATGGCCGCGTCGAATCGCGAGGCAATGCTCTGCCGATCGACCTCAGCCAGATCGCGGGCGACGACCACATCGCCGGCGCCATAGTCGCGGCAAAGCTGCTCGACATCCATGGCGATCAGGAATTCATCCTCCAGAACTAGAATCCGCAATCCGTCCAGCAATGGGGGCACGTGGCAATGTCTCCGTGGGGCGCAGGGAACAGGGAGCGCAAGGGATAGAGGAGTCATGATCCCTATTTGGCTTCCTGTCATTTAAAGTTATTTCGCATCCTGTCATTTAAAAAAGACATGCCGCCGCAGATGGCGGAACTTCGACGCCGGCAGGGCGTTTGCTATCGTCCTCCGGAGAGGGCGCCCTCCGGACGAGGGCTTCGAAGAGGGATAGAAATGTCTGGCCAGAACGGCCGTTCCTTGTCCGTCCGCCGGTATTCATGCGAGAACTGCCCACTGCGGCCATTGCCGGCGTTCCGGGCGTTCGAGAAGCAGGAACTCGTCTTCGTCAATGGCTTCAAGAAGGGCGAACTGGCCGTCGACAAGGGCGACACGGTTCTGGTTGAGGGAAGCCGCAGTGCCCATCTGTATACAGTGCTGTCGGGTTGGGCTTTCCGCTACAAATTGCTGTCGGATGGCCGCCGGCAGATTCTGAATTATTCCATGCCAGGCGATCTCATCGGTCTGCAAGGCAGTCTGATGGGCGAAATGCAGCACTCCGTCGAAGCGCTGTCGCCGATGCTGCTCTGCCTCTTCGAGCGGGAGGCCCTTCCCGAACTCTACCGCAGCCATCCGGGCCTCGCCTACGACATCACCTGGATCGCCGCGCGAGAGGAGCGCATGCTGGACGAGAACCTGCTCAGTATCGGCAGACGCACCGCGCTCGAGCGTGCTGCCTATCTCATCGCCTTCATCTCCACTCGCGCCAGGGTGGTCGGGTTGAACGGCAGGACGCCCGTGCAGATTCCGATCACCCAGCAGCACCTCGCCGATACGCTCGGCCTGTCGCTGGTCCACACCAACAAGACGATCCGCAAGCTGATCGATCGCAAGCTTATCTTCTGGCGCGACGGCGGCTGCGAGGTGGTCGACAACGAAAGGCTCAAGGACCTCGCCCGCTGGGAAGGGTTGAGCGAAGGTCGCCGACCGCTGATCTGAGCGGCTAGCGGAGACGTGCCGGGCTGGACTCGGCTGCGTAAACACCCTTTCATGGCAGTTGTTCCGATTTCGGAACCTTGGGGTGGGTCGAACGTTTCGACCCGAGCAAACGCAAGGAGTCAAGCAATGGCGACTGCCGCAGGAAAGTCCCCGAACGAAAGCCGGCCGAATTCGGACCTTGAAGACGACATCAGGCAGCTGAAAGTCGACATTCAGAAACTCACCGAACAGCTGGCCGAGACCGGCCAACACGGTTACGGGGCTGCTCGTCGGGTTGCTGCGGAAGGGGTCGAGCAATTGCGCTCCCAAGGCGAAGCAGCCTTTGAAAATATGCGTAGCAACGCCAAGGATATCGAAGCTCAAGTGGTGGCGAGCGTGCGCGAAAAACCGGTCACGTCGCTGGCAATCGCGGCAGGCGTCGGCTTTCTGTTTGCGCTTCTCGCACGCCGCTAGTCTCAGCCCAGATGGGAATGCTGGCATCGTTGATCTCGGCTCTTGCCTCGGGTGAAGTCGTTGCAGCCGTGCGCCGCGCGCGCACGGCTGCAATCGTCTATGCGCTCGCAGCACTTGCCGCACTGTGCGGCCTCGGTTTCCTCGTCGGAGCGGCCTATGTCTGGGTGGCGGGTCGCTATGGGCCGATGGCAGCCTGCCTTGGTTTCGGGGTCGGCTTCCTGCTGATCGCAGGGCTCCTCCTGCTCATCCATCAGCTGTCGGCTGGTGCGCGCGCCCGACGCCGGGCGCGGAGGCGCAATGCCGATATGAAGGCGGTCGGCATCACCGCCGCGCTCGCCGTGCTGCCGGCGCTACTCAAGGGGAAAGGCGGCTTGGGCACGATACTCGCCCCGGCGATTGCACTCGCCGCCTACGCCATCTACCGCGAGAACACAAAGCCCGATGCCGACGATCCGGATGCCGGCGAAGCGAAATAGCTCGAAGTGATTCTTCTTCGGGTTGGCATCGTGTTGGCAATGATCCGAAAAACCGGGTTCCACTTTATCCCTGACATGGACCTTTGGTTCGAGATCCATGGTCGAGCCGTCACTTCGGCAGATCCTCCAGCGGCAACGATATTTCGGCGAATACGCCTTCCGGCCGGAATTCGTGGGTCACTTCACTGGAGATGACCTTGGCCAGGCTGCGGCGGATCAGGATCGAGCCGAAGCCGTGGCGTTCGGGCGAGGCAACTTCAGGCCCGCCGCTTTCGCGCCAGGTCAGCACCAGGCGCCGAGCGCCTCTTCGCTCCTGTGCCTTCCAGTCGAGATCGACCTTGCCCGAGGCCGCCGACAGCGCTCCGTGTTGCAGCGCGTTGCTGGCCAGTTCATGCAGGATCAGGCCAAGCCCGACTGCCTGGTCAGGCGAAAGCAGCAGATCGGCGCCTGAGATCGTCATGCGCGGCTGATCGGCGGTGTCGAACGGCTTGACCTCGATCTGCACGAGTTCGCGGATGCCAATGCCGCGCCACTCGCGGTCGGACAGCAGGCTGTGGGCGGCGCCCAGCGCCTGAAGCCTGGCGCTGAAGGCGTCGAGGAAATCCCTCGGCTGGCGGGCATGGCGAACTGTCTGCGTCGCCAGCGCCTGGACGGTGGCCAGCGTGTTCTTGACGCGATGGTTCAGCTCGCGCAGCAACAGCCGCTGCCGCTCATCGCCGAGCTTGCGTTCGGTGATGTCGTAGTTGACGCCGAAGATCAGCGTCGGCTTGCCGTCGCCGTCACGCTCGATGACCCGGCCGCGCGTAGCGAGCCAGCGCGGCGGGCTGAAGCCCTTGACGCGGTATTCGCCAAAATAATCGTCGCCGCCGCTCAGCACGTCGCGAAAGCGCGTCTCGGTCTGGTAGGCGTCACGCGGGTCGATGGCGGCGAGGATATCGCGTGCTCTCAGCCGGGTCGAGCGCGGCAGGTCGAACAGCTCGGACAATCGGGCATCGCATTCGATCATATCGCTATGGATATCCCATGCCCAGCTCGCGAGCGATGCGGCATCGAGCGCAATGCCGCGCCGCTTTTCCTCGCGCGCCAGTGCCGCAGCGGCGCTGGCGGCGTTGCGGGTGGCGTCCTTCAATGCGAACAGGCTGGCAGCGAGGCTGGCGAGCGCCGTCAATTGTTCGAGCTGGGCGGCAGACGGCGACCCGCGCGGCCTCCGGTCGAGCACGCAGAGCGTGCCGATCCGGGCACCGGCCACCACAATCGCCGCACCCGCATAGAAACGGAAATGATGCTCGCCAGTGACCAGCGGGCTGGCGTTGAAGCGTGAATCCATGGTCGCATCCGTCACCACCATCGGCTGGTCGCCGGCAGCAATGGTGTGGGCGCAGAAGGATGTATCGGTCGCGGCCTCGGTCTCGTCCAGGCCGACACAGGACTTGAACCACTGCCGCTCGACATCGACGAGCGTCACCAGCGCGACAGGTGTTTGCATCACCGCGGCGGCGAGCCCACTGATAGTGTCGAAGTCAGGATCGGCCGCCGTGTCGATTGCATCGAGATCATGGAGCACGGCAAGCCGATCCTGCGCCGTTACCACGCTAAGGACATCGACCGGCAGATTCGGCTTTGTCACTACCCTGCTATCCACAAGTCCCCCAGATGCATCGGCTTGCAGCCATCCGCGCCGGGCCCAGTTGCCGGGCCCTGAAACCGGAACCTTCGCCCTGAGGAACCGTTACCCAACCACATTTTGCCAGCCGCGCCGCCAGCGCCAACCGACATGCCAGCGCCAAACGAAATGCCAGCGCCAACCGAAATGGAGGCCGATCATGCCCAAGATCGTTCCTGAAGACAAAGCCCGGCAGGGACGCTGGGGGTGGCACACCTTCCGTATCTTGATCGCTGCGCTGCTCTTGGCGTTTATCGCCTGGGGCATCGCCGAGATCTACGGCAACATGATAGACCGGACGCCGACAACCGAACAGGGCGAGCTTCCCAGGAACGAGCAGGGCGAGATTCCCAGAGGCTGAAGCCTTCCGATCGACTGTGCCGGGATGCATCACGCTGCCCTCGCTTGGACGGCGCGCGCCGGGACGAGAACGTTCAGCGCACCAGGATGAATTTCGATCGTCGTTTCGCGGTCAAGCCTGACCAGTTCGCCATCCATGACGGCGCGAAATTTCTTCGCAGCCGAGTGGAGTTTCAAAACGGCCCGGTCAGCCTGGTGGATCTCCACATGCTCGCTGTCGCGCCATTTGCCGCGCGCCATGTCGAAGAGGACCCTGACCAGTTCGCCACGCCGCCGCGCCACCGTGACATAGATGCCGAGCACGCCGCCGGCGGGATTGTCGGCATAGGGCAGATGACCCTCACCGAACAGATTGTTGGTGATGCCGATACCGGTGGTGCGCGTCACGATCTCGGCCTCGCCGATGGTCAGCGTCACCTTCATCGCCGAAGGGTTGTTGATCGCCGCCCAGGCAGCCTTTGCCGAGGCCCGCATCTTTCCCAACCGCGAGCCATACTCCATGGCTTGGCGAAGCTGGACCATCCTGGCATGCATGCCGATCGAGAATTGATGCACGAATGGCTTGCCGTTGGCGGTTGCCATATCGACTGCAATAACCTCACCGTCGGCAAAGGATTTCACGGCCGCGTCAAGGGTTTGTGGAATGCCGAGCCCGCGCGCGAACAGGTTCATCGTGCCAGCCGGTAAAATGGCAAGCGCTTTCTTGCTGCCCATCAACCGAGCCGCCGCGGCCGAAATGGTGCCGTCGCCGCCACCGGCCAGCACAATGTCGACACTGTGCCTGGAAGCGATGCGGTCCAGCGTTGCGACAATGTCCCTGCCGGCAACGATTTCGATATCGATGCAGTGGCCTGCTGCCTCCAATGTCTGGCGCATTCGGTCGGTGAAGGCGGAGAGATCAACCGTTCGCAGAGTGCCGCCCTCCTGGTTCAGCACCGCCGCAAATCGCATTCCCCCGCTCCGATTTTTCTTGGCTACCATTGGATAATCATCGGCCGCAACAGACCGAGCCATGGGCCGAAACGGGGCGGTTGAAAAAAAGTTCCGCAGCTCTAACGAAAATACAGGAGCCAATCTCACCCGGCCAAACGCATAATTGAGCGCGATTCAGGTGGTTTTTTCACAACGCTCGCCCTGGTGTCGGAACAACGGCGCGGTCACGACGTTGTGAATGTGTAACGCCGCGACCGATCTCCCCTGCTCGCGGCCAGAGATAACGCACGAGGAGGATTACGATGATCCGCACCCTTTTATCCACCACCGCACTGGCAGCGTTGATTGCGACCGGTGCGTATGCGCAGGAAGCCACAACACCGGCGCCCACCCAGGACCCGGCGGTCCAGGAGACCGCTCCGGCGGCTCCCGTTGCGCGGGCCGAGGGCAGCCTGATGACCAATATCATTGGTGAATCCGTCTATAACGGCACCGGCGACGATGCCGAGAACATCGGTGAGGTCAGTGATGTCGTCTTCGATGAAAACGGTCAGGCGAAATCCGTCGTCATCGGCGTCGGCGGCTTTCTTGGCGTCGGTGCCAAGAATGTCGCTTTCGACTACAACAAGCTGCAATGGGCCGAACGGAATGGCGACCGCTGGCTGATTGCCGAAACCACAAAAGATGAGTTGACGGCTCAGCCGGACTTCGATCGCAAGCCCTATGATCCGGCTCCTGCGGCCACCGACACCACGGCTACGGCTCCCGCTCCATCGACCTCGACGGATACAACGGCGCAGAATGCTCCGGCGGCTCCAGCCGATAGCGCCGCAGCTCCGGCCGAACCTGTGAAGAGTGCCGACGGCAACCTTGCCACGAATATCATCGGCGAAACCGTCTATAACGGCACTGGCGACGACGCTCAAAACATCGGCGACGTGAACGACATCGTTCTGGCCAAGGATGGCAAGGCCGAGTCGCTGATCATTGGCGTCGGCGGCTTCCTCGAGGTTGGCGAAAAGAATGTCGCCTATCAATTCGACAAGGCCAAGTGGGCGGAGAGGGACGGCGACCGCTGGCTGGTCGCCGAGACCACGAAGGAAGACCTGGAGGCGCTGCCGGAGTTCGACCGCGAGCCCTATGATCCCGCCCCGGCGACAACCGCATCGACCGACGCGGCGACGCCGGCGCCAGTGACCACCACCCCTGCTGTCACTGCGGCTCCAGCCCCGGCGGAGAAGACTGCGGAAGCTCCGGCGGCAACGCCTGAACCCGCTGCTCCGGCTCCAATGGACAAGACAGCCGAGGCTCCGGCGACGACGCCAGACCCGGCTGCTCCGGCTCCAATGGACAAGACAGCCGAGGCTCCGGCGACGACGCCAGACCCGGCTGCTCCGGCACCGGCGGACAAGACAGCCGAGGCTCCGGCTGCAGCAACGCCTGACGCAACCCCCGACCAGACGAAGACCGCGGCGATCGACAAGTCGGCGCTGACCGAAATGCCGATCAACGAAATCCGCTCCGAGGATTTGGTTGGAACCACCGTCTATGGCGCCAACGATGTCAACGTCGGTGAGATTGGTGACGTCGTGCTGACCGGCGACAAGAAGGTCGACGCCGTCATCATCGACGTCGGCGGTTTCCTCGGCGTTGGCGAGAAGGAAGTGGCGATCGGCATGGACAACCTTAAATTCATGACCGACAAGGATGGCAATCGCTATCTCTACACGAACTTCACCAAGGAGCAGCTCGAGGCGCAGGCCCCCTATGACAAGGCCACATATGCGCAAAACCGCGACACCCAGCGCATGATGATGCGCTAGCTTGCGTCAACGATGAAAGAGGCCCGCGCCCGCAACCGCGCGGGCCGTTTGATGGTTGGTAAGGGGGGAGGCCGGCGACCTGGCCGCCCACGCCCAACTCGGTGAGTTAGGCAAGCGCCAGCGACAGATAGA
>NZ_JBVVPY010000013.1:90927-216389 GCF_055811335.1 Mesorhizobium sp. WSM4847
CCCCGCGCCGCCCCCCCCCCCAAATAAAAACCCAAAATAACCAAAAACCCCCCCCCCCCCCCTTATTTTTCTGCCCATTGGTTCCAAAAACAAACACCCCCCCCCCCCCGCCCCCGGGGGGGGGCCTTTTCATGATGGGAAAGGTGGCAGGCCTGCGACGTGGCCGACCACGCCATCCTCGGTCAGTTCGGCAAGCGCCAGCGACTGATCGAGATGTTCGGCCCGCCAGGCAAGCAGCCTTTCGGCAAGCTCCAGCCGGACCGGCAGATAGGCCGGATCGGCAGCGACATTGCTCAGTTCGTCCTGATCCTTCTCAAGGTCGAACAGCAGCGGCGGCAGGCCGCCGGCGAAATGTACATATTTGAATTGTTTCGTGCGGATGACCGCCAGATTGCACTGGCGCGGACCGATGCCGAAATAGCGCTCGGCATCAGCGTCGGCAACCGAGCGGAAATCGAACTCCCAATGCGCGGCCTCGCGCCAATTGGCCGGCTCCCCGGCATCCAGGAACGGCTTCAGCGATTGTCCGTCGAGATGCGGCGGGAATACCTCGCCAAGCAGATCGAGCAATGTCGGCGCTATGTCGACTGCTTCGGTGAATCGGTCGACGCTGGAGCCGGCCGCCTTGCGGCGACGCGGGTCGCGGATGATCAGCGGAATATGAAAACTGCCGTCGAAGAAGCCGCCCTTGCCCAGCATGAAATGGTCGCCCATCATCTCGGCATGGTCAGAGGTCAGCACGATGATGGTGTCGTCCCAGGCATCCGCCGCCTTGACCACCTGCCAGATGCGGCCAAGCTGCGCGTCGACTTCCGAGATCATGCCGTAATAAAGCGCGCGGATGCGGCGAAAATTGTCGTCGCCCCAGTCGCGCACCTTGCCCTCTGCGCCGGGGCGGAAATTTGCCCGCTGCTGCTGCCCAAGTTCATAGGCAAGGTAGGGGTGGCTCTGCGCCTCGGCCTGCCAGTTCGCGGCGCGGCGGAAGGTTGTTCCGTCGGCTGGATCATACATCTTGTTGTAAGGCTCCGGCACGATGAAGGGCGGATGCGGGCTGAGGAAGGAAAGATGCGCAAACCACGGTGTACCGCGCTCCTGTTCGCCGAGCCAGCGGACGAATTCGCCGGTCAGGAAGGCGGCTGGGGTCTCGTCCTTCGAGTAGACGGGCGGTGAGGTGGTCACGGCGCCGTCCGAAGCAACGATTTCGTCCGCTGGGCGATGGATATCGGGAAAACCGGCGCTGCTATCGATGCCGCGCGCCTTGAGCCATGACAGCCACGGTTTCTGGTGCTCCGGCAGGAGTTGGCGCACGGTGAAGCCGGGCAGCACGCCTTCATAGCTTTTCAGCCGCGGGTCGCCTGGCGCCAGCGTGCGCGGATCGGGCGACACGTCGGTATAGCCGAACAGCGTCGGATCATAGCCGAGACTGCGTGCCGAGAGTGCGATGTTGCCATGGCGAGCGTCGAGCGGCGTGCCGTTGCGGCAGACGCGGTTGTTCATCTGGTAAAGGCCGGTGTAGAGGCAGGCGCGTGCCGGCGAGCAGGGCGCCGCCCCGCCAAAATGCTGTCGAAACAGCACACCCTCGGCGGCGAGCGCATCGGCATTCGGCGTTCGCACCACCTTGTGGCCTGCCGCCGACAGGCAGTCGCCGCGCCACTGGTCGCAGGTGATCAGGAGAACATTCGGGCGTCTGTCTTTTCTGACCAATGCTGGTGTCCTTCATTGAAAACCTGTCGCTCATGGAGCCGAATTTTTGTGGCGACACAAGCCTCAGGTGTTTGCAAAATGGTGAACAAAAGTCGCTTTATTGTTCACTTATGGAGCACAGTCTATTCTGTGTTTGCGGCCTTTGCCGCCGGCTGGCGGCTCCTCATATTGGCGTGGACCGCGGCATGGGCCGCACAGGACAAGGAAGGAGCAGGAAAATGCTCAACCAGATCAGGGGTCTGCATCACGTCACCTCGATGGCCAGGGATGCGCGCCAGAACAACGAGTTCTTCACAAAAAAGCTCGGCCTGCGCCGGGTCAAGAAAACCGTCAATTTCGACGCGCCGGATGTCTACCATCTCTACTATGCCGACGAGCTCGGCACGCCCGGTTCGGTGATGACCTATTTTCCGTTCCCCAACATCGGCAAGGGCCGCCACGGCGTTGGCGAGGTCGGCACCACGGTCTATTCGGTGCCCGAAGGCACGCTTGCCTATTGGGAAAAGCGTTTTGCCGATGAGGGCGTCGCCGGGCTGTCGCGCGAAGAGAGCTTCGGCGACAAGCGCCTTGGCTTCGCCGGTCCCGATGGCGACGGGTTTGCGCTGGTCGAGAACAAGGCCGACACCCGTGCGCCATGGGCGAAGGGCGATGTTCCGTCCGACGAGGCGATCCGCGGCTTTCACTCGGTGTCGCTCAGGCTGAAGGACGGCGGCGCCACGGAAGAGCTGCTGAATTTCATGGGCTATGAGGAAGTCGACACGTCCGGCACTGTAAAAAGGCTGGCGCTGAAGGACGGCAACGGCGCCAACATCGTCGATATCGAATCGCTGCCGGGCGCCGCTTTTGCCGATCTCGGCGCCGGCTCGGTCCACCACGTCGCCTTCGCTGTCGAAAACCGCGCCAAGCAGCTCGAAGTGCGCAAGGCGCTGATGGACACCGGCTACCAGGTGACGCCGGTGATCGACCGCGATTATTTCTGGGCGATCTATTTCCGCACGCCGGGCGGCGTGCTGTTCGAAGTCGCCACCAACGAGCCGGGCTTCGACCGCGACGAGGACGCCGCCCATCTCGGCGAGGCGCTGAAGCTGCCGTCGCAGCACCAGCATCTGAGGCCCTATCTCGAGCAACATCTGCAAAAGCTGGAAGACTAAAAGCGCATCGCGTTTGACCAGGTTGGGCGACGCGCTTTTAGTTTGGTTTTGTGCATGTCGTCATCGCAAAACCGCTGCGCACTTTTGCGCGACATGCATTAAGGACAAGGCCATGAGCAAGGACGCTTACACCTATAGGACACTGCCGGGTTCGCCTGATGGATCGCTGCTCTTCGTCTTCCACGGCACCGGGGCCGACGAGAACCAGCTTCTGTCGCTCGGGCGTGATCTCGCGCCGCAGGCGACTATCGTTTCGCCGCGCGGCGATGTCTCGGAAGACGGTGCTGCGCGCTTCTTTCGCCGCACCGGCGAGGGCGTCTACGACATGGACGACCTGGCGCGAGCGACGGACAAGATGATTGGCTTCGTCAAGGCGCATATCGGGGCGCATGTCGAGGCGTCAAAGCCCGCGTCGGTGCTTGGCCTCGGCTATTCCAACGGCGCCAACATCCTGGCCTCGGTGGTGTTCGCGGCGCCCTCTCTGTTCGACGCGGCGGTGCTGATGCATCCGCTGATCCCATTCGAGCCGGAGATCGAGGGAAGTCTCGCCGGCCGCCGCATCCTGGTCACAGCAGGCAGGCGCGATCCGATCTGTCCGCCCAACCTGACGTCGCGGCTAGAAGCCCATTTGCGCGCCGATGGCGCCGATGTCACAGTGGAGTGGCACGACGGCGGCCATGAGGTGCAGTCGAACGAGATCGAGGCGGCGCGGCGGTTCCTGTCCGCTACGCCGGCAGAAGGAGCGTAAGCAATGCCTGACCAATTGCCGGAGGTCGAACTGGAGGATCGCGGTTCCAAGGGCCGTTATCTCCTGCGCGGGCCTGACGGCGCCGAGGCGGAGATGACTTTTACCAAGGTCGGCGAGCACCAGATCATCATCGACCACACCGAAGTGCCGGATGCGTTTCGCGGCCAGGGCGCGGGACTTAGGCTCGTTACCCGCGCCGTCGAGGACGCGCGCGCGGCGGGCAAGAAGATCATTCCGCTCTGCCCGTTCGCCAACGCCCAGTTCCGGCGTCACCAGGAATGGGCCGACGTGCTGAAGCAATAGCGCCGGTCCTGGCGCCAAGCCTCGGCGCACGATGACGGTTGCGGGCGGGCAGCCACAAGCGCTCGCTTCATTTGCGCAGATTGCCAGTCTTGCCAGTGGCCATTCTTACCCCGTGGCCAGCCTTGGCCACTGGGTCGTCTTGCCTAGTGGGTATTGCCTTGCCTAAGTAGGATATTGCCCGCCCGACCAATCGAACCGAAATGATCCCTTGATGACCGAAACCGATCTTGTTCCCGTCTTCGACGGCCACAACGACACGCTGCTCAGGCTCTATCAGTCGAAAGACGCGGATGTCGAAAAGCTGTTCATCGAGGGAACATCGGGTGGCCACATCGACCTGCCGCGTGCGAAACAGGGCGGCTTTGCCGGCGGCATGTTCGCAATCTTTCCGCCGCCGGTCGAGAAATCCAAGCGCAGTGCGGTTCCTCCCGCGCCAAGCGATATCGAGCCCTTGCCGCCCGAAATTCCGCGCGCCGACGCGCTTGCTTCCACCATCGCCATGGCCTCGATCCTGTTCAGGCTGGAACGAGCGTCGGCGCTCACCGTCTGCCGCAGCGCCGGCGATGTGCGAAACGCGATGGCGCAAGGGTCGATCGCAGCGGTGTTCCATATCGAAGGCGTCGAGGCGATCGACCCCGAACTGACCATGCTCGACGTGCTGCATGCGGCCGGCTTGCGCTCGCTCGGCATCGTCTGGAGCCGCCCGAACGCTTTCGGCCATGGCGTGCCGTTCCGTTTCCCGTCGACGCCCGACACCGGACCTGGCCTGACCGATGCCGGCAAGGCGCTGGTCAAGGCCTGCAACCAGCTCGGCATCATGGTCGATCTTTCGCACCTCAACGAGAAGGGGTTTCGCGACGTCGCCGACATCAGCGACGCACCACTGGTCGCGACCCATTCCAATGTCCATGCGATCTGCGGCCATTCGCGTAACCTCACCGAATGGCAGCTCGGCGCGATCCGCGACTCGGGCGGCATGGTCGGGCTGAATTTCGCGACCGGGTTTTTGCGCGAAGACGGCAGGATGAATGCCGATACCAGTCTCGACGTCATGGTGCGCCATGTCGATTCACTGCTGCAGGCTTTGGGCGAAGACGGCGTCGGGCTCGGGTCCGACTTCGACGGCGCCATGATCCCGGCTGTGGTCGGCGACGTCACCGGCCTGCCGAAGCTGCTCGACGCGTTCGCCGCGCGCGGCTTCGGTCGCGCGCTGATCGAGAAGATCGCCTACCGCAACTGGATAAGCATGCTGGAAAAGACCATTGGCTAAAGCGGGTCGCCCGGCGGAGCAGCCAGCAACCTGCAATTCGATCGAGCGGGGTTTGATGATCTCGACAGGACCGTTGTCTCCGAAGCTCAAGCCGCGGATGATTGCGGACTTCGAGACCTTCAGGGCCGGCTCTTGAAGCGCCAGACCGTACGAACCGATGTCGCCATCGTCGGCGCCGGCTTTACCGGCCTGTCAGCCGCGCATGAATTGAGCAAGGCCGGCATCGATCTTGCGCTGCTCGAGGCGCGCGGCCGCGTCGGCGGGCGGGTCGAGTCCCAGTGGAACGGGCTTGGCGAGCGGATCGACAGCGGCGGTCAGTTCCTGTGCGAGGACATGCCGGAACTGATGGCCCTGGTGCGAACGCGCGGCAAGACGTTGGTCGAGACCTATGCTAAGGGCGAGTTCGTTGCCCAGCCGCTGACCGGCGCAAAGCAAGTCGAGCGAATCTACCACGCCTCGATGTCGATCCGCGACCGCATGAACGCGATCGCACCGGGCGATCCGGCTATCGCCGGCTTGACCGTCGCCGCATGGCTCGATCGCCAGAACGATCCCGGCGAGGCCAAGGCGGCTTTCCGCTCGATGATCGAGGGCCTGTGGTGCCAAGCGCTTGAAAAACTGCCGCTTTGGCACCTCATCGACAATGACCGCCGTATCACCAACGAGGTGTCGGAGCTGCAGTATTTCGTGCACGAAACCATGCAGTCCCTGGCGGATGATCTGGCTGGCGATCTCGGCAACCGCCTGCGATTGAACACGCCGGTCAGAACGATCGAGTGCAGACCGGGAGGCGTTCGTCTCGCGTCGACGACGGGCTCGATCACGGCACGAATAGCGCTGATCGCCATGCCGCCGATGATGGCTTCGAAGCTGGACTTCGCGCCGCCGCTGCCGGCTGTCTTGCAAAAGGTTCTCGGCGTCTGGCAAAGCGGCGCGGTGATCAAAATACAGCTGCGCTATGCCACCGCCTTTTGGCGCGCCAAGGGCCTGAGCGGCATGGTGATGTGGCGCGATCCGCCGGCACTTTTTGCCTGTGACGTCAGCAAGGATTGTGGCCACCCTGCGTTGGTCGTCTTCGTCGGCGGGCCGCTTGCCCTCCGCTGGCGGGAACTTGGAGATGCCGCGTTGCGCACCGAGGTTACGGCGCGGCTGCAGCAGGCGCTCGGCACGGATGCAGGCAAGTTCACCGATTTCAGCTGTCGCGACTGGACCGATGATCGCTGGAGCGGCGGCGGCTACGCCGATCTCATCATCGATACAAGCGCCACCGAGGCCGAACAAACTATCCTGGCCGGCGCGCCGCCAGTGTATTTTGCATCTTCGGAATTGTCGCCGTCGTTTCCGGGCTATGTCGAAGGCGCAATCGTGGCTGGGCGCATTGCGGCACAGAAAATCCTCAGGGATTTTAATCTGCAGTAATCACCAGCGCCTCATGGTGCAGGCGAGGGCGTCTCAAAGTGGCGACCGGACGTCGCCGGGCCAGAGCGGCGGCGCGATTTGATCCCGTGAACATGCGACTGCACGAAAACAGTTCGGCAACGAACTGCCTCGCCCCTGCGATGACCGGATGTGCCCGCCGAAATCCCGTTTCAAAGCTGTTACACGGTCAGTTTGCGTGCGTCGTTCGTCCGTTACAAGGTGCGACTAAGTTCGTTTCAACAAAAAAAGAAGATCGACGAAGGGAAGCGCGATGTATACGAAAATCCGGACTGCCTGCAATAACCGCCGTCTGCAAGCGCTGAAGGGCAAGGATCGGCGGCCGAAGCTGGCGCTGCGCCAGCGCGCCAACGACCATCCGATGGCGCTGTTCGTGGTGCTGGGCGCCGCCGCGTTCGCCGGCATGGCGTTCGCGCCGACTGTTGGTCCCGCCTTTGCTTCACTGAACCCGCCGGCAAACATCGTCAAGGGCGCGCCGACCACGACCAAGACCGCGCGGCTGCCGATGCCGGAGATCGATTTTGTCTGCAAGGGGCAGGCCTGGGGCGCCGAGAGTGCGGAGTGCCTGCGCGTCATTGCCGAGCAATCCGGCATTCACAAGGCCCGCGCGGTTCGCGTGATCGCCAATGCCGCGCCGCTGACCGATACGCCGAACGTTTTTTGATGCCCGAGCGACCCCTCCAGCGCTCCAGGCAGGCTCCCGCCGCATCCTCGGCCGGGAGGTCTTTTTTCTCTGGAAAGCCCCTTTGTCGAGCATCGGATTTTTTCAAAACCGATTTCCACCAGTCCGAAGTCCTAGCTGCCCAATGCGGCCTGCTCGGCGATGGCCGACAGCACCCCGCGCACGTCCAGCGTGCTGAACGGCTTTTCCAGGATCTGCGGCCGCTGCGGCGCCGGCAATGCCTCGATTTCGGCTTTCGCGCCGATCAGGTCGCCGGTGACCAGAACGAAGCGCCGCGCCAGATCAGGCTTTTCGGCGAGCAGTTCGCGATAGATCGATATGCCGCTGGTGCCGGGCATGCGCAGATCGGAAAAGACGATGTCCGGCGGCATATGGCCCGACAAGGTCGCGGCGGCTGACGCCCAGGCCGGCACGATCCGCGACTTGATGCCCATCAACTCCAGAATGTCGGACAGCGAGGCGGCGACATCCGGCTCGTCGTCGATGATCAGGGCATGGCGCAATCCGCTCGAGCGCGACGGGCTTTCGCCGGCGGCGGCCGCGCCGCCGGCGATCGCCGGCAACTGGACGACGAAACGGGCGCCTCTCGGCAGAACTTCCTCGAACCAGACATTGCCATTATGCCGTTCGATGATCGATTTCGAGATCGATAGGCCGATGCCGGTGCCGACGCCGACCGGCTTGGTGGTGAAATACGATTCGAAGATGCGAGAGCGTATCGCTTCCGGCACGCCCGGCCCGTTGTCCTCGACCGAGAAACAGGGATTGCCGCGATCGCTGCGAAACGTGCGAACCTTGATCAGCCTGTCGCCGCCGATGCCGGCCAGAGCGTGCTGGCTGTTGATGAGGAAGTTGGCGGCAACTTGCGTCACATGGTCGGCGTCGGCCATGGCCAGCAGCGGGCCGCTGGCGAAATCGGTATCGATAATGATGCCGGTCGACCTGGCGCCGTAGGCGGTCACTTCGAGTGCCGCGCGGACCACCTGGTTGAGGTCGGTCTCGGCCTGCGACGCCGGATGCAGGCGGACCATCGAGAGGAAGCTCTTGACGATGCGGCCGCAGCGCTCTGCGGCGGCGCGCACCTTTTCGGCGCGCACCTTGGTCTGCGGGTCTGAAGCGAACTCGTGCAACAAAGTCGATTGGGCGACGACCACGGCAAGCGGGTTGTTGAGCTCGTGTGACACGCCGGCAAGCAGCGAGCCCATCGCCGCCATCTTCTCGTTCTGGTGCAGCTTTTCGCGCTGGCGGCCGATCTCCTCCTCGGCACGCAATTTGTCGCGGAGGTCGCGGATCGAGCCGAAGATCAGGCGGCGGTCGGCGACCCGCATCTCGGTTGCCGTCAATTCGATCGGAAAGACCTCGCCGGCAGCATTCTGGGTGACGGTCTCGATCCGCTGCCCGACCATCGGCGCGCCGCGGCCCGACATGTATTCGGCGCCCGACACATAGCCCTTGCGATAATAATCCGGAACGACGGTGTCGAGCAGGTCCTTGCCGAGGATGTCGCTGCGCTGGTAGCCGAACATCTTTTCGGCGGCCGGATTGAACTCGATGATCGAACCGGTCTCGTCGATGACGATGATCGCGTCGAGCGAGGCCTGCAGCATGGTGCGGCGGATGACTTCGCTGGCGTGGGCATCGGAAAGCGATCGTTCGATGGCGTCGCCGATGGCCAGCGCCACGATGTGCAGCGTCGCCACTTCCTCGTCGGTCCATTCGCGCTCGTTCACGCAGTCGTTGACCGCCAGCGTGCCCCACAGATGGCCATGCGCAAAGACCGACACCGACAGGAACGACTTGATGTGCTGCTTTTCGAAGTCGGTTCTCAGAAAGCCTTCGAGGTCGCGCGTGTGTCCCGCGAAGATCTTGCCTTGCCGCTCGTCCTCCGCCAACCGTTCCAGCAGTGGGTCCGAATTGACAACCGACTGCATGATCACCGTCGGCGATGCCAGTTCGCCACCATATCGGGGGTCGATCCAGTAGGCCGCCACCGATTGGGCAAAGCCCTGGCCGGGCAGCTCGCGCAGCCGAAACAGGATGCCGCGCTGGCAATCCATGGCCTCGCACAGCCTTTCAAGGATGCTGCCCATCTCGCGCTGCCAGTCGCCAGCTTCGTGAAGCCGGCGAACGATGTGAACAGCGGCCATCGCCGCGCCCTGCCTGACGCCGTGCCTATCGCCGCGTGCTTCAGCCGTCATGGTCAGCCGTCATTTCACAGTCGTGCCACCGAGAGTGGTTGGTCGCGCCGCTCAGTTGCCTTCGCCGGTCGGCAGCGAGAAGATATAGCCTTCGCCGCGGACTGTGCGCAGGAATTTCGGATTGGCCGGGTCCGCCTCGATCTTCTTCCTCAGCCTCATGATGCGGATATCGACTGCACGTGAGGATTCAGGATCTTCCGCGAAGCCGATCGCCTCGGAGATCGCCGCACGCGTCAGCAAGCGGTTGGCACGCGTCAGGAAGACCTCCAGCACGTCGAACTCGCTCTTGGCCAGGTCGATGACCGTCCCATTGGTGCCGGTGACGAACCGACCGTCGAGATCGGCATGGAAAGGTCCGAAGCTCATGGAACGGCGGTTGGCAGTTGTTTCGGCCTTGGCGGCCTGCGGCTCGGCCGGCTGCGGCACGCGGCGCAGCACGCTGCGGACCCGCGCCAGCACCTCGCGCAATTCGTAGGGCTTGACGATGTAGTCGTCAGCGCCGAGTTCCAGCCCGACGATGCGGTCGAGCGCGGTGCCGGCGGCAGTGGCATAGATGATGCCGATCGGCGTTTTCGAGCGCATCCAGCGGCCAAGCGACAGGCCGTCCTCGCCCGGCATGGCGATGTCGAGGATGGCCAGGTGAAACGACTGCGTTTCCAGCAAGGTTCGCGCAGCGCTGGCACTCTCGGCCGTAGCGACATCGTAGCCGCTGGCGTCGAGATACTCGGCAACCGCGTCCCTCAGATCCGGCTCGTCCTCGACGACGACAATTCGTGCCCGCACGATGCTCTCGCTCCCACTTTCAGCGGAAAGTAGATTGGGTATAAACATCATGTCCAGCACTCATCTTGGGTTGCCGGGTTGCAGGGTAGAAAAAAATGGCTGCACGATCCATCATCGCGCTTGTTTCCGTCGCCGAAGTGGTCGCAACCGATCTGGCCGACCATCTCGAACGGCGCGGTCATGACGTGCGCGCAGTGCGGCAGCCGTGGGAGGCCGAATCCTTGCTTTCCGGAAACGGCATCGATGTCGTTGTCGTCGGCGACAGCCTCAGCCAGGCGGAAGGGCGTGATCTGCTCAAGCGCCATGGCGGCGAGGGCGGGCCGGATTTCATCCTGATCTGCCGGCCGGCCGATCTCGTCGACAAGGTGCTGGCGCTCGAACTCGGCGCCGCCGACGTCGTCGAGAGCCCGCTCAACGTCAGGGAACTCGCCGCCCGTATCGGCGGCTTGCTGGCACGGCGCGGCCGGAACGCCGGGGAATTGGTCGTGCTGGAGAACGCGACGGTCGACCTCCGGTCGGCCATGGTCATGCATCGCTCCGGCACGGAAGAACAGTTGTCGCCGGGTCAGGTGGCGCTGCTCAGATTGTTCCTGGCCAGTCCGCGCAAGGTCTTGACGCGCGACGATATCATTGCCGCCGCGCCCGCCGAAAATGCCGATGCCTTCGATCGCTCGATCGATTCGCGCATCGTGCGACTGCGCCGCAAGCTCGACACCGAAACCATCACCACCATACGGGGTGCGGGCTACCGGTTCGATCCGCCGACGCAGTTCTTCGACTGAGGCCGCGGCCCTCACCGTACTGTCCACAGGCCCAGGCGCTCAGCGCACCACGAGAAGCGACGGACCTGACGGCATTTCGCTGGCCGCGACGAATTCGCTGGCATGGGCACGATCCCTGAGAAGCACGGTGGCGAGGCCGGCAAAGCCGAGCAGGCCCTGTGCGTAGAGCAGTGCGGAAAGTACCGAAGCTGCAAATTTCGTGTTCATCGTTTTCGTCCCCCAAATTTGGTTTCAGGTTCGCTTCAGGGAAAACCCCGAAGTGCCCGCGCCGCCATCGGAGCCCCCCGTTGCGGCGCGGGCCTTCGGTCCTCTCGGCTGCAAGTTGCCGGAGGTGCCGCGCATCTTCTTCAGCCCAAAACCGACCCGCCAGAGGGCCTTGAGCCGGTTATGCGCAGGCTGGAGACGATCCAGACCGTGGCGAAAACAGTGCGGCATGCAAATCAACACTGCGGCTATGCTTATCCTGAACAGCCAGGAGATCGCGTTAGACTGCATGTTCATCTTCGTTTGTGCCGGCTGTTTTCGTTGGGTCAACTCTGCGGGCGGCCTGTATCCAGATCATGCCGCTCGAGTCCGCGCTTTGTTGCCGATTGGTTTCGAGCCAAGTCAAATTTCTTTCATGTGAGGCAAGATCGCACTTTCCCCAGAGACGACAGTACCTTTTCGCGGGTCCGAGCTCGACCAGGCAAACCGTCCTGTCCTTGGTTTCACCCCTGCAAATGCCTCGGATGGGCCTCCGGCCGTTAACCAGAGGAAACAGTTTCGAAACAGAAACGTCGGCCGTGCGAAATCAATTCGAAACGTGACCCAACGACAAGCCCAGTCATCGAATTGGAGCCGGGCCATACCCGGCAGACAGGGGGATATCATGTACACTGCCATTTCCGCCAAGCTTATCAACATCGCCGCCGCCGTCACCGCGGGCACGGTTCTTCTGTTCGGCGCCGGCAACGGCGTTGCCGATGCTGCCAATCAGGCCGCCAATCGGGCGGCCAATCAGATCGTGGCGCGGATTTCGCTTTCGCAGCAGACGATGGAAGTCCTCGTCGACGGCCGGCCGACCTTCGCGTGGAAAGTCTCGACCGGCGGTAGGGGGCATCTCACCCCGACCGGGTCGTTCAAGCCGACCCGCATGCACCAGATGTGGTATTCGAGGAAATATGACAACGCGCCGATGCCGCATTCGGTCTTCTTCAAGGGTGGCTACGCCGTGCATGCGACCAATTTCGTCAGGCGCCTCGGCCAGCCGGCCTCGCATGGCTGCGTGCGGCTGCATCCGGACAACGCCGCCGACTTCTACCAGCTTGTCGAGATGTTCGGTCCGACCAACACCAGGATCGTCATCGTCAAATAGATAAAGAAGGCGATTCGGACATCACTGCCCAAGAAAAAAGGCCGGAAGTTTCCGGCCTTTTTGTCAATCAATCAACCGGCACCGGCATCAGCTTCGGGTCCGGCTTCTCGGCGTGATGCGGCAGGTCCTTGCTGGCGATGAAGGTGTAGAACATCGGCACCACGAACAGGGTGAACATGGTTCCCACCAGAATGCCGGTGAAGATCACCAGGCCCATCGAATAGCGCGCTGCGGCGCCAGCGCCGCTGGAAATGATCAGCGGCACCACGCCGAGCGCCATCGCCGCCGTCGTCATCAGGATCGGTCTTAGCCGCACCCTGGCCGAGGCGACGATCGCATCGCGCCGCCGCATCCCGTGGAGCTCGCGCTGCTGGTTGGCGAATTCGACCAGAAGAATGCCGTGTTTGGTGATCAGGCCGATCAGCGTGATCAGCCCGACCTGCGTGTAGATGTTGAGCGTTCCCAGCCCCAGATTGAGCGGCACGATTGCGCCGAAGATCGACAGCGGCACCGACATCATGATGATCAACGGATCGCGGAAGCTTTCGAACTGCGCCGCCAGCACCAGATAGATGACGAGAACAGCTGCCGCGAAGGCGATGATGATCGTGTAGCCCTGTTCCTTCTCCTGTCGCGACTGGCCGGTATAGTCGATGAAGAACGTGTCGGGCAGGCTTTCTCTGGCGATGTCCTCGATGGTCCTCAGCCCGTCGCCGGTGGTCAGCGTGGGCAATGGCAGAGCGGAAATCGTCGCGGAGTTCAACTGGTTGAACTGCTCGATCACGGCCGGCGAGGCGTTGGTCGAGATCTTCACCACCGCCGAGAGCGGCACCATCTCGCCCGACGCGCTGCGGACGAAATACTCGGCCAGCTTTTCAGGGTTGTCGCGGAAGTTCTGCGGCACCTGCGGAATGATGTCGTAGCTGTTGGACTCGCGGTCGAATTGCGCCACCTCGGCGCCACCGACCAAAAGGGTCAGCGTCCGGCCGATGTCGGCGATCGGCAGGTTGAGCGCCGCGGCGCGGTCGCGGTCGATCGTCACCGTCACTTGCGGCGCATCGAAGGACATCGAATTCTGCACGGCGAGGAAGCGACCGGAGGCCTGCGCCTTGTTCTTGATGTCCTCGGCCGCCTCGAACACCTGGGAGGCATCGCCGGTCGAGCGCACCACCATGGTGACCGGCAGGCCGCCGCCGGAGCCG
The DNA here is from genome assembly GCF_055811335.1 of Mesorhizobium sp. WSM4847. Lineage (NCBI taxonomy): Bacteria > Pseudomonadati > Pseudomonadota > Alphaproteobacteria > Hyphomicrobiales > Phyllobacteriaceae > Mesorhizobium > Mesorhizobium sp. WSM4847. Next base: position 104,542 of record NZ_JBVVPY010000013.1, read on the forward strand.
GGCAGCGTCGGTGGGGCGAAGACGAAAGCCTCGACGCCCGCCACCTTGGTAAGGCGGGCGGTGATGTCTTCCTGAAGCTCCTTCGAGCTGCGCTCGCGCTCGGCCCAGTCCTTGAATGCGAAGCCGACGAAGGCGCTGTTCGTCGGGCCCTGAAAGGCGACGGCGGAGAACCGCGCCCTGGTTTCGGGAATATCATTCATCAGCCCGAGAATCTGGTTCACATAGGTCTCGGTGTAGTCCGACGTCGCGTAGCGCGGCGCGTTCACAAGAGACAGCAAGAAGCCCTGGTCTTCTTCCGGCGCCAGTTCGCCGGCGGTCTTGGTGAACATGAAGCCGGTAGTGGCGACCAGTGCGATGACGATCATCAGCGTCACCGGACGATATTTTAGCGAGCCGCTGACCAGCCGCTCATAGACGTTTTCGACGCGCCTGAACGTGTTGTCGACAATGCGCTGGAAGCGGCTGTGCGAGCCGGCCCGCAGGATGCGTGCCGACATCATCGGCGTGACGGTGAGGGCGACGACGCCCGAAAGCACCACTGAGCCGGCAAGCGTCACCGCGAATTCGCGAAACAGTGCGCCGGTCAGGCCGCCGGTGAAGGCCAGCGGCGCGAACACGGCGGCCAGCGTTATCGTCATGGCGATGACGGCGGACGAGATCTCCCGCATGCCGTTGAAGGCCGCCTGCATCGGCGACAAACCGTCTTCCTCCATGTGGCGGTGGATGTTTTCCACCACCACGATGGCATCGTCGACGACAAGGCCGATCGCCAGCACCATGGCCAGCAACGACAAGAGATTGATCGAATAGCCCAGCGTAAACAACAGGAAGCAGACGCCGATCAGCGACAGCGGAATGGTCACGATCGGCATCAGCACCGAGCGGAACGAGCCGAGGAAGAGCAGGATGACGACGATGACGATGGCGACCGCTTCGCCGATGGTCTTGAACACCTCCTCGATCGAAGCGCTGATCTGCTCGGTCGAATCGTACACGATCTCGATCGTCATGCCTTGCGGCAGCGTCTCCTGGATCGTCGGCACAATTTCGTGGATCGCCTCCGCTGTCGTCAGCGGATTGGCGGCCGGCGTCGGGAAGATGGCGAGAAAGATGCCGGGCTTGCCGTTGAAAGTAACCCTGGTGTCGGTGTTCGCCGCGGCGAGCTCGACGCGCGCCACGTCGCGCAGCCTCACCACATTGCCGTCTGTGGAACGAAGCGGAAGAGCGGCGAAAGCCTCCGGCGTCTGCAGCGTCGAGCGGACGGTGATCGAGGAGGCGACGTACTCGTTTTCGGTATTGCCGGGTGCTGAGAGGAAATTCGATGCGTTGATGGCGGTCAGCACGTCCGACGCCGTCACGCCGCGCGCCGCCAGTTTGATCGGGTCGATCCAGACGCGCATCGAATATTCGGCGGCCCCGAAAATCTGCACGTCGGCGACACCCTCGACCGTCGACATGCGCGGCCGCACGACGCGCTCGATATATTCGGTGAGCTGTTCCGGCGTCATGTTCGGATTCTGCATCGAGATATACATCATCGCGAACTGCTCGCCGGTGCCCTTGACGATCACCGGGTCTTCGGACTCGTCCGGCAGGTCGCCGCGCACGCTTTGTACCTTCGACAAGACTTCGTTCAGCGCGACGTCGGGGTTGGACCCGAGTTTCATCTGCACCGTCACGGTGCTTGAGGACGGCCGGCTCGCCGACGTGACGTAATCGATGTTTTCGGTCGAGGCGACGGCACGGGCGATCGGCGCGGAAATGAACCCCTGGATCAGGTCGGCGCTGGCGCCGGGATAGGCTGTGGTGATCGTGATGGCCGTTTCTTCGACTTCCGGATACTGCCGGATCGAGAGGCTGAAGATGCCCTGGAAACCCAGAAGCAGGATCATCAAGGCGAGCACGGTCGAAAGGACCGGACGGCGAATGAAGATGTCGGAGAAGCTCATTTCTGGGCTGCCTGCTGGTTTGCCGGCTTGGTCGGATCGATGGTGTTGTCGACGGCAACGGACATGCCGTTGGAAAGGCGGTTCTGGCCGGCGGTAACGACTTCGTCGCCGGGCGCGATGCCATCCAGGATCTCAACCAGGCCGGCATTACGGCGGCCTGGCTTGACGAACACCTGGGCAAGCACGAGCTGCGGCTTCTGTTCTTCCGCCGTCGGTTCGGCCGGCGCAGCAGCCGATTGTTCCTCGGGTTTTGCCGCGGGCGCTTCAGTCGCGGGCTTCGCACTATCCGTGGTCGGCTTTTCTTCCGCGTTGGCCGCGGCGGCAGGGGCGGCGCCATTGGCTGCGGCTGGCTTCGCTGGACGCACCACAAAGACGAAGTCACCGTAGAGGCTGGAGGTCAGCGCGGTCTGCGGCACCGTCAGCACGTTGTTTTCCTCGGGCAGTTCGACGCGCACCTGCACGAACTGGCCAGGGGTCAGCTTGCCTTCGGGGTTGGCGACCTCGGCCCTGACCGTCACCAGCCGGCTGGTCGGATCGATCTTCGGGTCGATACCGCGGATGGTGCCGGCGAACGGCAGCTCGCCGTCACCAATGCCCAGCCGCACCGTCTGGCCGATCTTCAGCAGCGGAAGCTGCTGTTCGGGAACCGAGAAATCGGCCCGCATCGTCTCCAGATCTTGCAGGGTCGCTACGGAAGTGCCGGGTGAGAGATACTGGCCGAGGTCGATCCTGGGGATACCGACGGTGCCGCCGAACGGCGCTGTCAGCAGCTTCTGCTTGAGCACCGCCTGCAGCCTGTTGACCCGCGAAGCGGAAGCCAATGCGGCTGCCCGCGCCGTATCGAGCGTCGATTCCGAGCCGACATCGCGTTTCTGCAATTCAAGGGCGCGTGTCAACGCCGTCTGGTCGAGCGCTGCTTGCGCCTTCGTCGCATCGAGATCGGCGCGTTCGGCGGCATCGTCGAGCTGAAGGAGACTCGCGTTGGCTTCAACCTTCTGATTGGCGTGAAAAAGGATGTCCTTGACGATGCCGGCGGTTTCGACGGTCAGGTCGACGCCGCGGACCGCGCTGACAGTGCCGATCGCCTCGACGCCCGGCCTCCACTCCGTCGGCTTGACGATTGTCGTCGACACGGTCGCGGCCGGCGGTTTCATCGTGGCGAAGAATTGCTGCATTGCATTGTCGCGGAACAAATTGAAGCCGACGATGCCGCCGCAGACCAGCACGAGCAGAATGAAGGCAATGATAAAACGCTTGATCACGAACAGTCCCCTTGGCCATGGCCCGGCACAACAGTCGGATGACCCAAACACATATCTGTGACTGGTCCCGATATCAAATGACGGCGACCTTACTGTACCGTCTGGACGGTCTTGTCAATTCCGCGTAGGCTAATGTATGGGGGAACGATTGATGAAAGCCCGCAGAGCAAATTCGCGTGATAAAATTCTCGCCGCCGCCGCTGATGTGGCACGCGAGACAGGGCCCGGCAGCCTGTCGCTGGACGCCGTCGCCAGCCGGGCCGGGGTGTCGAAAGGCGGCTTGCTGTACAATTTCCCGACCAAGGCGAAACTGATGCAGGCGCTGGTTGAGGATTATCTGCGCGCCTTCGAGCAGGCGCTGGACGCCGCCCGCACTGCCGGCGTCAGCGGCGAGAGCCCGCTTGCGACCTACATCAAGCTTTCGGCCGAACATGCCGCGGAATCGAAACCGTCAGCTTCCTGGATATTTTCGGCGATCGCCGAGGACCCCGATTTCCTGACGCCGATAAAAGCGTTCAGGCGGCAGGTTTTCGAGCGGCTCAAGGGAGAGACGCCGGACCTCAAGGCGCTGTTGGTCTGCTACCTCGCCATCGAAGGACTTCGCAGCATGAATCTCTTCGATTCGGACGTTCTTTCGGTCGACGAACGCCGGTTGCTGATATCGTCCTTGTTGGAGATTGCGGGATAGATTGCCGCGCAGCGCCGCAGGATAAACCTATTGTGACAGGTCATATGGTTGAGCTGGTCTGCCAGGGTGAGGGAACTTTTGTCCGGCTGGCGATTTTGGATGTATGGTGAGAAGCCGAACGGCCAGAAAGGCATTCCCCGATGACAACAAAACGTTTTGCGATCCGCGCTCTCGTTTTCGCAATGGGGTGCAGCATGTCTGTCGCGGCCTTGGCTGGAGATCGCGATGATCGGCCTGACCGTGATCGCTACGTCCCCGCCGAAGGCAACATCATCGACATTCTGTTCGGCGGCCCGCGCTACTATGATCGGCAGTTGTTCACGACAGCCGCAGGAGCCTGCTCCTACCACAGGGTCGGACCCGACGCGAATGCCTTGAACAAGATCAACGATCACCATTGCGGGAAGTAGGCGGCAGGCTGCGCGCCCGCCAAGCTCAGTCGGGCGATGCAGCGGCGCAGAATGAAGACTGCAGCGATCCTTGGCGCCCCCCTCTGTCCTGCCGGACAGAGGGGGGGCGCTGTCCCGCCGGCATCTCAAGGGTTTTGCACCATGGCGCATTCGGCCACTGGTCAAGTAGATACGCCCGGTTCGCCTTCCCACAGGATCAGGCTGGCCGCGCCGATCAGTCCTGCGCGGTCGCCAAGCTGCGCCGGCACGATCGGTACATCCCTGTAGGCCGGCATCGCCCGCTGCTCGACGGTTGCCCTGATGGTCTGAGCCAACAAGTCGAAACCGTTGGCGAGGCCGCCGCCCATGACGATCAGATCCGGCGAATAGAGGTGAAGCAGATTGGTGAAGCCGATGCCGAGCCACTTCGCCTCAGCCTCGATCAATTCGAGCGCGCTGATATCGCCGGCACGTGCGGCTTCGACGACCTGCCTGGCCGAAACGTCGCCGTCAGCCGAAAGGCGCCTAAGCAGGGAGCCGTCGCCCGGCGCGGTCAGCGCCGTGGCACGCCGCCCGAGCGCGGTACCGGAGGCGACCGCCTCGAAACAGCCGACGGCGCCGCAGAAGCAGCGGTCGCCCTCGCCGGTGATGGTCATGTGGCCGATCTCGGCCGCCAGCCCGCGCCGGCCGTGATAGATGTGGCCGTCGGCGACGACCCCGCCGCCGATGCCGGTCGACACGGTGACGAACACCAGGGAGTCGCTGCCTCGGCCGGCGCCGAAGCGCCATTCGCCAAGGGCGGCCGCGTTAGCGTCGTTTTCCAGCCGCACCGGCAGGCCGAAATGCTTGCCAAGAATGTCGATCAACGGCACGTCGTGCCAGCCGGCCAGCGTCGGCGGCGCGATCACGATACCGGCCTTGGGATCGAGCGGTCCCGGCGCGCCGATGCCGATCCCGGCGACATCCGCCTGTGGGCGCTGTCTCAGAAGAGCCCCGGCCAGTGCGATGATCTGGCCGATCACCGCATCCGATCCCGCGATCGCCATCGTCGGCGCCGAGACCTGCGCGACAACGCCGCCGTCGCTCTCGACCAGCGCGCCGCGCAGCTCCGTTCCGCCGAGATCGAAGGCGAGGGCCAGTCTTGTCATCAGACGGCGACCTTCAGCCCATGCAGCCAGCGAATGCGCTGCGCGAGGTCGGGGTCGCCGAACGCCAGCGATCCGAGCACCACCGTCTCGGCGCCAGAGGCGCGCAGGCGGGGCACCGTCTCGTGGCGGATGCCGCCGTCGGCAGCCAGGATGATGTCGGTTTCGCGACCGGCTTTTCTCATCAGTGCGCGTGCTTCGATCAAACGTGGGCAGGCCTGCTCGGAAAGGCTCTGGCCCTTGACGCCGATGGATGTGCCGAGAAGCGTCACAAACGCCACTTGCGACAGAAAAGGCGTGACCGCGGCCACCGGCGTTTCCAGCCTGAGCACCACGCCGGCCTCGGCGCCGAGCGCATGCGCCAGCCGCACGGCGCGCAGGCCGGCTTCGCCGTTTTCGGCGTGGACACTGACCAGGTCGGCACCGGCCTCGATGAACTGGCGCGTTTGCTCCTCGACGATCTCGGCTTCGACCATCAAATGAACATGGATCGGTTTTGCCGTCAGCCCGGCGATCCGCGCTACCAGATCCGGGAAGAACAGGAAGCCGGGGGTGAAGCGGGCGTCTGCGACGTCGATGTGGTGGAGGTCGACATGAGATTCTATGCGCTCGAGGTCGCGCTCCATATTGGCAAGGTCGGCCGACCACAGCGAAAACTCGCCGAGCAGCCGGTTGCGCGGCAGGGCGGCGATGGCAGCGGGGCCGGACAGGGATTTGGTCGTCATGACGGAACGAGGCTCCGGAAGTTCGAGTAGGCCTGAAGGAAGGTCGTGATCTCAGCCTGCAGCTCGGCGAAATGCCTGACGCTGTCGAGCGCCTTGGAATGGATTTCGGCAAAGGTCGCGCCGGGAATGGCTGCGGCGAGCATATGGGCCGCCGAGAGCGGATGCACCGCATCCATGGCATTGCCGATGACCAGCGTGGCAATGCCAAGCACGGCGGCGTCACTCGCCGAAACGCCCGGACCGTCGGCGGCAATGTCGGCGAGGACCTGCGCGAATGGCGCGGCGTCCGGCCGGTCGAAATAGCCGATCAGCGAGGCAAGGTTGTCGGGTGCTTCACGCTGCAGGCGCGCGGCGGTTTCCGATTGCGCGAAGATCGACCTCGCCTTGTCGGGGCCGTGGTCCAGGATAAGCCTGGCAACCTCGGCGATCGGCAGTAGATTCACCGGCGCGTCGTCGAAAATCCAGGCCGGCCGCACCAGGAGAAGACCCGCGACGCGGTCCGGATGACGGCAGGCCAGGCGCATGGCGATCGCCGCGCCCATGGAAATGCCGCCGGCGACGAAACGATCGAGACCGGCCTGATCGGCGGCGGCAACAACATCGTCCGCGAACATCTCCAGGGAAAACGGCCGGCGGCTGCCCAGTCCGGAGGCGCCGTGCCCGCGGCATTCCAGCGTGATGCGCCGCAAGCCCGGCCCGGAAGGGAAGGCCTGGGCGACCTGCGCGTCGCCACCGCCCAGCCCATGCTGAAAGATGACCGCAATGCCGTCGCCACTATCGGAAATCCGAAGCGTGGCGTCATCGCAAAGCAGCGTGGCCAGGCGCGCCATCATACCAGCCCTTTGAGGAAGCGGGCAACGCTGGGTGCCTCTTCGGCCGAGAGGCCATGCGTGACCAGCGGCCCATCAAAGCCCGATGCTTTCAGCCTGGCGACGAAATCCGCAAAGTCGACGACACCCCGGCCGGCCGTCGTGAAGCGGCCGTCAGCGAAACGGTCCTTGGCATGGGCCATGGCGACGTGGTCCGCTGTGCGTTCGACGGCGGCGGCGACGATGGCGCGTGCTTCCTCGGGGCTCGCCTGCTCGAACAGGTTGGCCGGATCGAGCACGATGCGCAGCCGTGTCGAGCCCATCTCGGCAATCAGGCGCATCGCGTCCGAGGCCGAGGTGACGATGTTGGCCTGTTCGGGTTCGATGCCAAGATCGACGCCGTGACGCTCCGCGAGCTGAAGCGCCTTTTCCATCTCGCCCGCCATGTCTTCCCATGCCGAGGGCTCGCTATTGTCGGGATGGTATGCCCACTGATCGTCCGCGTTGCGTGTTCCCGTGCACAAGGTGACCAGCGGAACGGAAAGCTCTGCCGCGGTCTTGATGACCACGCCAAGCCGGCGCAGGCCGTCGTCGCGCACGGTCCTGTCGGGATGGGCCATGTTGTAGGTTCCCGAGAGCGCTGCCAGGGCGACACCGCAAGCCTTCGATGCGTCCGCGATGGCATCAATGGCGTCTTTTTGCACCGCTCCCGGCATCGACGGCAGCCCGGCGCAGGCAAGGTTGAACTGGGTGACGGCAAATCCCGCGTCGCGGACCGCTGCCAGCACGCCAGCCGGCTCGCTGCCCGGGAAGGTCTTGGCGAACACCCCGATCTGCATCAGACCGCTCCCGTTACGGAAGCGGTCTCGACGCGATCGCCGGTTTCGACCGAACGGGCGATCGCCACCATGGCGCGGATCGAGGCAAGGCCGTCCTCGACGTTGGCGCCGCGCATCGGCTTGCCGTCAAGGATTGTCTCGGCGAGGCCTTCGAGCTGGCGCCTGAAGAAATGCCCGTCGGCGCCGAGCGGCTTTCGCGACGTTGCATCCTTCTCGTGAAAGATATCGACCTCGCTCGCCCGGAAATACCAGGGATTGAAGGTCTTCGCGATCACCGAGCCGTGTTCGCCATAGAGCTGAAAACCCTCGTGCCAGTCCATGCGGACAGCCACGGTGAGGTCGAGATGGCCAAGCGCGCCATTGGCGAACTCGGTTTCGACGAACCAGCAATAGGCGCCGAAACGTTGGTTGAGGCGGGCGCGCACGGCAACGATCTCGCCGCACAGGAAGCGCGCGGTGTCGACGAGGTGCGAGCCGTGCGCGAGCATGAAATACTGTCTGAGATCGGACTTCGGATTGCCACTTGGCTTGCGTGCCAGCTTGCTGGTGACGGGCAGCGGCTGGACCGCGTCGGTGTTGGTGTAGCGGTGCGTGGAATCGCAATACCAGGCTTTTAGCGCCAGGATCTCGCCGATCTCATCGCGGACGAAATCGCGCGCCGCTTCCAGTGCCGGGTCGAAGCGCTTCATATGGCCGACCTGCAGCACCGTGCCGGAGCGCCGGACCGCATCGGCGAGCATCTCGCCTTCCTCGACCGAGACGCCGATTGGCTTTTCACACAGCACGTGCTTGCCGGCCTTGAGCGCCTTGATCGACATCGGCACGTGATAGGCGTCGGAGGTCGCCACGATCACCGCTTCCAGTTGCGGGTCTGCCAGCATCTCATCGTAATCGCCATAGACTTTTTCGGGTTCATAGGTCGCGGCCATGCGCGCCAGAAGATCGGGGGCGGCATCGCAGATCGCATAGAGATCGGCGTTGCCGGCCTTCACGCAGGATTCGAGATGCGCGAATTGCGCGATCGGCCCGCAGCCGAGCACGCCGACACGAAGGCGACGGTCTTGCTTCCGGATCATGGTCTCTTCCTCACGCGCCGTAGCCGCGCATCGTCTGGCGGTTGGTCTTGACCGCGGCGGCCGGATCGCCGGCGGCGGTCTCGGATTCCTCTTCCAGCACCAGCCAGCCGTTGAAACGAGGTGCGGCGCTGGCGATATCGATCACCGCTTGGGTGTCGCAGACGCCCTTGCCGAGCATAGCCCAGGTGCCGCTGGCGTCGACGTCTTTCAGATGCACGTAGCGGATGCGGTCGCGGTAGGTGGTAAGCGTATCGATCATGTCTTGATGGCCGCGCAAGATGTGTCCGGTGTCGGGCACCCAGCCGACAAGCGCGGGATCGATCAGTGCGAAGATCCAGTCGTAGTCGGCACGGTCGAACAGCAGCGTGTTGTGGTGGGAGCTGGGATGGACAGCGATTTCGACGCCCGCCTTGCGTCCAAATTCGCCGGCCTTGTTGTAGAACTCGGCAGCAATAGGGAACTTGTCGTCGCGCGGGCCGTCGGACACGACGGTGGCCGAGCCCATCGAGACCAGCGCGCCTGGAAAGACAGCGGCAAAATCGATCCAGCGTTTCGCTGTCTCGAGGTCGGCGCCGATGCTCTCCTTCAGTGTAAAGCCGCTCTTCGAGCCGAAGGCGAAAGAAACAAGGGTGAGGCCGGCCGATCTCAGCGCCGTGGCGAATTCCGCCGGCCTGTCGGCATAGCGGCCGATCATCGTGTCGGTGATCTCGATGCCGGCATAGCCGCCATCGGCGATCACCTTAAGCAGATCGTCGGGACTATCGGTAAAACGCTCTCCGAACATTTCCCAGGTGAAGGTCTGGCAACCGACTTTCAGGTCTTTCATGCTTTCATTCCTTGATGCCGCACTGCGTCAGCTCTTTGTTGATGTGGCGCTGGATGAACAGCACGAGCACGATTCAGCGGCGCTATGAAGACGCCCGAGGCCGCGGCGATATCGCCTGCCAGCAGAGAAGGTCCAATCCATCGATTTCGACGCGCGGCCTTCCCCATCGGTTCTCCGTGGGAGGGACATCCTACTTGACCGAGCCCGCGGTCATGCCGGCGAGGAAGAACCTCTGGGCAACGAGGTAGATGAGCAAGAGCGGTAGCGAGCCCAGCACGCTCATCGCCATCATCTGGTTCCATTCGAAGGCGTGCTGCCCCATCAAAAGTTGGATGCCGATCGGGACGGTGCGCATGGACGTTGACTTCGTCAGCGTCAGCGCAAAGAGAAATTCGTTCCAGCACAACAGGAAGGTGTAGACCGACGTCGCCACGATACCAGGCAGTGAAATCGGGACGATCACCCGCCAGAGTGCGGTCCAGCTGGTGCCGCCGTCGACAGCCACCGCTTCATCGAGATCGCGGGGCAAGGTGTTCAGATATCCCGTCATCAGCAGGATCGCGTAGGGCAGCGTAAACACCAGGTAAGTCAGGATCAGTGCGACGTAGGTGTCGAAGATGCCATACGAGACGACAAGCCCGAAGAAGGGGATCAAAAGCGTGATCGGCGGAATCGTCTGCGTGCTGATGATGAGTGTGTTGAGGCTGCCCTTTCCGCGGAAATTGAAACGGCTGAACCCATAAGCCGCCAGCAAGGCGATCAGGACCGTCAGCACGGTCACCGCTCCGGCCACGAAGTAGCTGTTGAAGAAGAAGCGCAGCTTTACCGGGTCGCCAAGGATGGCCGCATACGCTTCCAGCGTGAAGGCCTTCGGCAGGACGGTTGGTGGCAGGGCAAAGATTTCGGTATTCGACTTGAACGAGCTGCTCAGCATCCAGTAGATCGGGAAGGCCGCGAAAAAGAGCCCTGCGGCAAGCGCGACATGGAGCGCGACGGTGATCAGTCTGTCTTTCGGTGTGTGCCTTTTCCTCATGGTGACTACCGAGCCTTTTGATAGCGGATGTAGAACAGCGTCAGGCCGAGAGAGATCAGCAGGATGACCACGGCGCTCGCCGACGCCTGCGACAGGTTGTAGCTCGAAAACGCCAGCTTGTACGTGTAGGTGCTGAGGACCTCGGTCGAGTAGATCGGACCGCCGCCCGTCGTTATCCAGATCAATGGAAAGACCTGCATGGTCCAGATGAAGTCGAGCAGCGAGATGCTGATGATGATCGGCATCAGCTGCGGGATGGTGATGAAGATCAGCTTCTGGTAGGCCTTCGCCCCGTCGATATCGGCGGCCTCGTAGAAATCCTTGGGAATGCCCTGCAAGCCTGCGAGCAAGCTGACCATGAAAAGCGGGTAGCCCGCCCAGATATTGGCGAAGGTGACGGCGTGCAGCGCGGTCGCCGTCGAGGAAAACCACTCGACCTTGGAACCGATGATGCCCATCTGCATGAGAACGCTGTTCACGACACCGTTCGGCTCGAGCAGGAGGCGCCAGATCACGGCGATAATCACCGCGGTGAACAGCCAAGGCAATATGTAGAGCACGCGCAGAATGTTGCGCAGCGTCGGATTGATGCGGTCGCTGTTCAGCATGAGTGCGAAGACCATGCCGATGGTCATATGGAAGATGACACTCATGCAGGTGAAGTAGAGCGTGTGCCACAGCGAGGCCCAGAACACCGGATCGGCAAAGATCGCGTGGTAGTGTTTCAGTCCGGCAAAGGATGGGTCGCGACGCAGCACCGCGCTGTTCTGGAACGAATAGCCAATCACCGTCACCATCGGCAGTAGCATCAGAAGGCCGATGATGAGGAGCGAGGGTGACAGATAGAGATAGGGTGCGACCGCTCGTTTCAGTCGATGGTGGGAGCGCTTCTGCCGAGTCATGTGCCACCCTTGGGATGTGCCTTCAACAGGAAGGTGCGCTTCGGAAAGAGGTCCATCTCAAACTGCCGATCCGTTGTTGACGGGTGGCCTGCCCTAAGTCAGGCTACCCGGTGGAAGATAGCAACGGGGAACAGGTCGCTCAGAATTTCGCCATCCAGCCCTTTTGAGCGTTGGCTGCGGCTTCTTCCGGAGACTGCTCGCCGGCGAGCATCTTCTGGGCTTCCACGTCGAACTGGGTCATCAGGTCTTCAGCCACCGGCAGACCCGTGAACTCGTTGGCGAGATAGCCGGTCTTGAAGATTTCGAAAGCCTTGGCGAAAGCCTTGTCCGAGGTCACGAAATCGGGCTTGGCATTGACGTTGCCCGGGAAGGCGTTTGCAAGCGTCACGAGCTTGGCGTTCACCTTTTCACTCATCAGATATTGGACGAGCTTCCAGGCTTCCTCCTGATGTTTTGAGGCCGCAGAGATGCCGATGCCCCAGGAGGCGTAGGGAAGGCCGCGCTTGCCGTTGTAATTCTCCACGACCGGGACGGGGATGAGGTCGAAGTTCAGCTTGGGATTGCGTTTGCGAATGAGGTTCACATGCGCGAGCGAGTCGATCATCATTCCGACCCGATCGTTCACGAATTCCTCGACCTTTTCCTGCTCGGTCTTGGTGGCAATGCCGGGCGAAATGACGCCGGCGTCGTTCAGCGATTTGACGAAGGTGAGCATATCGACGACCGCCTTGCCCTCGAGAGCCGGCTTGCCGTCAGCCATCATCGATTGACCCGAGGCCCAGACCCACGACATCAGGTCGTTCTGGACACCGGACGGCGTTTGCAGCGACAAGGGCAGCACCCAGCCATACTGGTTCTTGTCGGCATGGGTCATCTTCTTGGCGGCTTCGAGAAACTCCGCGCGGGTCGACGGCAGCTTGGTCACGCCTGCCTGGGCGGCGAGATCCATGTTCACGAAGACCGGATAGACGAACGAAGCCACGGGAAACATCACCGCCTTGCCGTCCACTTTGATGATATCCGCGACTTGGGTCTGGTCGAACTCGCTCGCATCCATCATCGGGTTCATGTCGGCCAGCGCATTCTGCGCGTTCAGATTGTTCACCCAGGCGCCGTCGAGACCGACGACGTCGCTAAGCGTTCCAGTTGCAGCACCAACCGAGATCTGGTCTCGCGTGGTCGCATAGGGGCCGCTGACCAGCGTCACCTTGATTCCGGGGTTTGCAGCCTCGAAGTCATTCATGATTGCCCTGAGCGAGCCGGCCGGCAATTCGGGCTCCCACCATTGGGTGAATTCCAGCGTCGTGTCCGCCATGGCGCCGGTTGCGCCAAGCAACCATGCGGCCGCGGCTATTTTCAGCATCGCGGGTTGTATCCGAAACATCATTTTCTCCTCCTTCTTTAAGATCGACCGCACAATGCGGACGATCGTCTGCTCTACTCAGAAGCCTTCTTGCGTTTCGCAGGCGCCTCGCTCTCGCCTGCGGTCTGCCGCAGATCTTCAGATCGCCAGATGCGTCTCGGGATCGAAGAAATGGAACTTGGCATCATCCAGGGCCAACCGGATTTCCGAGCCGGAGTGGACGGCGCTGATCGGCTCGAATCTCGCCACCGCGTTCGATGCCAGGCCAAAATCGTCCACCGCGTCCGGATCGCCGGAGTCCACCCGGACCGCGTCGATGTCCAGATGGACAATATGTTCGGATCCGAGTTCTTCGATCGAGGTCACCTTGGCCGGTATCGTCTGATACTTGCGACCGGATTCGAGGCTGCTGTCATAAAGATCCTCCGGTCGTATGCCGAACACGACCTTGCGCCCCGCAAACGACCTCAAGCCCGGCCTGCGCTCGAAGGCTGCCTCCTGCAGCCGGATGGCGAAGGTGCCGGACATCAGTTCGTCGCCCGTCAGGGTCGCCTCGAAAAGGTTCATCGAAGGAGAGCCGATGAAGCCGGCAACGAAGGCGTTCACCGGCGATTCATAGAGCCTCTTGGGTGTATCGACCTGCTGCAGCACGCCGCCTTTCAACACCGCGACCCTGTCCCCCATCGTCATCGCTTCGATTTGATCGTGGGTCACGTATATGGTCGTTACGCCGAGCTGCTTTTGCAGACTGGTGATTTCGGCGCGCATTTGCACGCGCAGTTTCGCGTCCAGATTGGAAAGGGGTTCGTCCATGAGAAAGGCGGCTGGCTCGCGCACCATGGCGCGGCCCATGGCAACCCGTTGACGCTGTCCGCCTGAAAGGTTCGCGGGTTTGCTGTCCAGCAAAGACGTCAGCTGAAGGGTTTTGGCGATCTCGTCCACGCGCTTCTTGCGCTCGGCCTTCGGCTTGCCTGCCAGCCGCATCGAAAAGGCGATGTTTTCGAACACCGTCATATGCGGGTAGAGCGCGTAGCTTTGGAAGACCATCGCGATGTCGCGGTCCTTGGGCGGCATGTCGACGACGTCGACTCCGCCGATCCGAAGGCTGCCGCTGGTGATGTCCTCCAACCCCGCGATCATTCGCAACGCGGTGGATTTGCCGCAGCCGGACGGCCCGACGAGAATCAAGAACTCGCCGTCCTCGACCGATAGGTTCAATTGGTCGATTGCGCGAAAATTGTTACCGTAGGTTTTGCAGATATTCTCAAGAATGACTTCTGCCATATTCCTCCCTCCGCAAGTATAAGCCTCTGATTTTTATAACTCTCCTCGGATCATGTTCACCTGCGAAATATTTCATCGTATAGTTTCTAGCTATGTTCCAGTATTGACATGCGTTTTTTTCAGTTCGACTGCTGACGGCGCGTTCGTCGATGCCAGGAGTTCCGTAACCTGGTCGTCGGTCGGAAGCGCCTCGCGCCCGCCACGGCCCGTTATCGAAAGGGCTGCCGCCGCGGCCGCGAATGCCACCCGGCCTGCGGTGCCGGCTCCGCGCGTCAACGCATGGGCATAGGCGCCATGAAAGCAGTCACCCGCACCGGTCGAGTCGACGACCACAATCCTGTGCGGGGGCAGGTGCCAGAGACCTGTCTCTTCACGCCCGCGATAGTACACGCCCCTGCCACCGTCGGTCAGAACCACTGCGGACCGCGACGGCAACCACAATGCATCGAGCATCTCGGCGGGCGATCGGCACCCCGTGGCAGTCCGCGCAAAGCCGAGTGGAAGAATGAGATGGTCGCAGAGCGCGATCAGCCGCTCCGTGGCTGGGCCGCTGCTCCATTCGATATCGCCGAGGATCGCAAGGCCGAGATCGCGAGCCCGAGCCACGACATCCAGGGACCGGATCGCGTAGCTATCGACGATCAGGACGGTCGCGCGGCTGAGGATATCGTCCGGAAAATCCGGAGCGGTGCCCAGCATCGCATCGTCGTCATACGCGATGAACCGTTCCCCGTCCGAGCCGACGGTGATCCGCGAGCGCACCGGGCGCGCGTCGGGGTGGCGCGGCGCGAATGCGGTTTCAACACCGCTCGCAACGAGATCGCGCAGCACGGCGTCGTCCGCGGCACTGCCCAGCCATCCGGCGAACCCGGCGGTTCCGCCGAGTCGCACGACGGCGGCCAGCGCCGTCGCAACATTTCCCCCGAAAGCGCGGGCACTTTGCAGAACCTTCCCCTTGCCCGCCGACAACGGCTGATCGACGTAGACGATGTCGTCAATCGCAATAGCGCCGAAGCCGAGGATCGCGGGGACGGTGGGCATCGTTCAGGCACCCGCCTTCGCCAGGGCGTCTTGCGCCGAAAGGCCGTCATGGATGACGCCCCGAAAGGCAAGCGCTGCCTTCTCCGGATCGCCATGCCCCCAAAGATTGCGGCCTACCACGGCGCCGCGTGCGCCGGCACGGATGGCGTCCGCCGTCTGCTGAAGCGCGCCGAGCAGCGTATCGGTCTTTGGACCGCCCGCGATCACAACCGGCACCGGGCAGGTCCGGACGGTCTCTCGGAACGACTCGAAATCGCCCGTGTAGCCGATCTTGATCACGTCGACGCCGGACTCGTAGCCGATGCGCGCCGCATAGGCGATCTCGTCGGGGGTGAAGACGATTTTGGCTCCGTCGGTGAAATCGCGAGGGTAGATATGCGCCACCACAGGCATGCCGTAGCGGGCCGCTGCATTTACCGAATCGGTCAGCCAGCGTATGTATTTGCCCTCGGTCGCGCCGCGTACCGGAATGGCCACGGCCAACGCATCGGCCCCCGCGCGCACCGCATCCTCGGGCGTTGCGATCAACTCGCTGATGCGATCGTCCGGAGTGAAGCAGCCCGCCTGAATCACCAGGGAAGCTTTGCCCGCATATTGCGGCCACAGATGGCGCGCGGTGCCAGGCTGGATGCTGACGTAGTCGGGTTTGCCCACCATGACGCGTGCGAGCGCACCCGGCAGGTCGGCAAGGCCGCCTTTGCGCACGTCGCCATAGCCGACGAAGTGGTCGACCGCGCCGCCAAAAAGTTTCCCCGATGGATGCGAGAAGAGGCGCGCAAGACGCACCTTGGTTCCTAGGCTCATGAGTGCAAAATTCCCCAATCGTTTGATTTCAAAATCCTGGACCCAGTGTTTCCGAAAGAAACAAGAAATACAATCTTTCGAAAGCTTTCGAATTTGCATATTTTGGTAAGCTGAACCGAGGCCAGAGCGGTTGCTTGGCGCAGGGAAGGGCAGGGCAATGTTGTCGGAGCAGAGACGCCAATCGATCCTGGGTGAGGTGCAGCGCAGCGGACAGGTGCGCACGAAGGACCTGTCAGACGGGTTTGGCGTGTCGGAGGTCACGGTGCGTTCCGACCTCGAGATACTTGACCGCAAGGGACTACTGACCAAGACCCGTGGAGGGGCGGTGACCCGGACCACCGATTCGACTACGGCCGCGTTCGCCCGGCGGATGCAAACGAACCTCGACGCAAAGAAGCGCATCGCCCGGGCGGCGCTAGACCTGTTCGAGGACAACCAATCGGTCATCTTCGACGGCGGCTCGACATTGATGCAGGTTGCCATGCAGTTACCGCCGCTCAGCAATGTCGTGGTCGCGGCCACGGCCATGAATATCGTGCAGCATCTTATGCATCGTCCCGGGCTCGACGTTCATATGATCGGCGGCCGGGTCTATCCCGACACGGTGAGCACGCTGATCACCGATGCCGATACGGCTCTCGGCGGCTTGGTAGCGCATCAGGTCTTTGTTGGAGCGCATGCGATAGACTCGTCACTGGATGTGGTTGACGTGAACGAAGACATGGCGCGAACGAAGCGAAACCTCGTTCGCATGGCCCGGCGCGTTGTCCTCCTCGCCGATTCGAGCAAATGGGGCGTCAGCGGGACCTCCAAGGCATTTTCGCTGTCGGCCGTCGATGTGGTGATCACCGACGATGGCCTGCCCGGTCCAATACGCAGCCAGCTTGAGATGACCGGAGCCAAGGTGATCTATGCCTGAACCCATCTCGGTCCCTGACCGCGACGGAAAGATCCAATGCGCGCATGACCCACGGGCTTCGCATCGGCTGTTGGCCGTCAGTCATGTTCTCCTCCTCAAGGCTGGCGGCCTCCAATGTTGCGCCATCATTTTCGCATGTTCTATAATAATTTTACGCGCGTCAACATTTAAAATGCTGTAAAGCGGCTTTCGAATGTGATCCGTTGCTGGTGCAATAATTCAACCAGAGCGTTGCGACGTCGGGAGGTAGAGTGGAAAATGCCAGGAAAATCAGGAGCTAAGCTCGGCATCGGCGTTGTCGGGTGCGGCAATATCTCGATGACCTATTTGCGCAATGCGGCCCTGTTCGGCGAGGTCGAGCTACGCGCCTGCGCCGACATATCGCCCAATTTGGCGGCCCTGCGCGCCAGCGAATACGGCATCCGCGCGGTCAGCGTCGATGCGCTTCTGGCCGACCCGGAGATCGACCTCGTCCTCAACCTGACCATCCCGGTGGCGCATTTCGACGTTTCGCTTTCAGCGCTTACGGCGGGCAAGCACGTCTTCACCGAAAAGCCGCTGGCGACCTCGGCCAAGGACGGCAGGCGGCTTGTCGCCGAGGCGGCGGAGCGCGGGCTGCTGCTGGGCTCGGCCCCGGACACCTTCCTTGGCGCCGCCGGACGGCGGGCACGCCGCCTCATGCACGAGGGTGCGCTCGGCCGGCCGGTGACCGGCACCGCCTTCATGATGGGGCGCGGCATGGAGCACTGGCATCCCAATCCGCAATTCTACTATCAGCCCGGCGGCGGACCGGTCTTCGACATGGGTCCCTACTACCTGACGATGCTGGTCAATTTGCTCGGGCCGGTGGCCCGCGTGATGGCGATGGCGACGCGGGGCCAGGAGGAGCGGCTGATCACCGCCGAAGGCCCCTACCGGAGCACCAGCTTCAAGGTCGGCACACCGACCAACATCCTGTCGCTGCTGGAGTTTCGATCAGGCGCCACCGTCACCTTCGGCGCCTCGTGGGATGTCTTCAGGCACTCCAACCACCCGATCGAGCTGCATGGGACGGAAGGCTCGCTCAGGCTGCCCGATCCGGATACGTTCGGCGGCACCGTCTCGCTGTCGGAACGAGGGGCCGACTGGGCCGACTTCCACAGTGAGAGCGAACTCTATGGCGCGCGCAATTGGCCCTTCGCCGCGCCCGACCGCGCGAATTACCGCATGCTCGGCGTTGCCGATCTTTCGCGCGCGCTGACAACAGGAAGAAAGCCGCGGGCGTCCGGCGACCTTGCGCTTCATGTGCTGGAAATCATGGAGGCGATCCTCGCTTCGGGTGAGAGTCGCGAGTCCGTCGCCGTCAACGCAACGGTCGATCAGCCGCCGCTCTTCCAGGACGCCGAAGCGGCGAGCCTGCTCGTCTGATATCGGAGGACTTACGATGACGACATTGCTTTCACCCTTGCTCGATCCGGAGGCCCGGCATGTGCTCGACCTTGACCGGCAGGCGGCCGCCCCGCCTTTCGAAGCCGGCACGCCTGAAGAGGCGCGCCGCGCCTATGAGGAGGGCTTCCCGGCACTCCAGGGCGAGCGCGAGCCGGTCGGCTCATTGACCGAGCGCACCATCACCGGACCCGGCGGCCCGTTGACGCTCAGAATCTATCGCGGACAGGGCGCGGTCGGGGCCGCTGCCCCGGCGCTGCTCTATCTGCATGGCGGCGGCTGGGTGATCGGCAATCTCGAGTCGCATGACGAGATCTGCCGCTGGCTTGCGAATATGGCGGCCTGCGTCGTCGTCTCTCCCGACTACCGGCTGGCGCCGGAACACAAATTTCCGGCGGCCATCGAAGATTGCCGCGCCGTACTTTCCTTCATGCAGGACGGCGCGGGCGATCTCGGCATTGACGCCGAACGGATCGCTGTCGCCGGCGACAGCGCCGGCGGCAATCTCGCTACCGTGCTTTGCCTGCTTGCGCGCGGCGACAAGAAGCCGCCGGCGGCGCAGCTGCTGTTCTATCCGAACACGGACGCCTCGCAGGCGGCGGACAGCTATCGCCGCTTTGCCGACGGTTATGGCCTGACTTTGGCGACCATGGCCTGGTTCCGCGACCACTATATCAACCATGCTGGCGATATTGATGACTGGCGCGTGTCGCCGCTCAAGGCCGCAAGCCTTGCCGGCGCAGCGCCGGCTTTCGTCGCAATCGCCGGCCATGATATCCTCGCCGACGAAGCCGAGGCCTACGCGAAGCGTCTGGAAGATGACGAGGTGCCGGTCGTCCTGCGGCGCTGGCCCGGCCAGATCCACGGCTTCGTTTCGATGGGCCGCCATGGTCCGGCGGCGCGGCAAGCGGTCGGCGCGGCAGTTGCCGCATGGCGCGGCTTCGATCCTGTGTTTGGAAACGCTCAGGCCGACTGACGCATGACCAGCGTCGCGTCGAGACTGACCTTGCGTGCAACTGTCGCGTCGTCCTCATCCAGCAAGGCCAGCAGCGTCTCGACGCTGCGTCCGGCCATCGAAGCGAAGTCCTGCGCCATGGTGGTGAGGGCAGGGCAGGTGTAGCGGCTCAGCGGATGGTCGTCATGGGCTGCGACCCGCAGGTCGCAATCGCCCTTGCGGCCGACCTTGCGGCCTTGCGAGTAGGCGGCTGCCATCACGCCGAAGGCGAGACGGTCGTTGGCGCACAGAATGGTCTTGCCCGGCAGACCGCCACGCGCGAGCATCGCTTCCATCTGCTCATAGCCGATCCGTTCGAAATCCCAAGTGTAGTCATAAGGGGTGCCGATGAGCACCGGCTCATGCCCGAGCCGCTGCATGGCGCCGACATAGCTGTTCAGGCGCTCGCGCGAATTGTGGTTGACGTGCGGGATATCGAAATAGACCGGAGCATCGCCGGAGCGGCAGAGATAATCGACGATGGTCGAGACGCTCTGGCTGTTGTTGTTGCCGACGAATGGCGTGTCGCCCTCGAGATATGTGTCGAAATAGACGATCGGTATGGTCTGTGTCAGCTTCTCCAGCGTGCGCTCGTCGGAGCACAGGCCGAGCGGCGCGATCAGCGCGCCGGAAACTTTTAGCGAAAGAATGGTTCGCGTCGCTTCCACTTCGAGCTCGCGCGAGCCGTGCGAGGAGATCACGATCGGCCAGTAGCCTTCGTCGCGCAGCCTGAGTTCGATGCGGCTGACCATCTCGGAATAGAAGGGATCGGCGAGCGTCGGCACGACAATGCCGATGCTGCGGGTCCGCTTGCGGTTGAGATTGCGCGCAAACAGATTGGGCTGGTAGTCGGACGAGCGCAGCGCCACTTCGATCCGCTGACGTGTCGCCGGCTTGACGCTGGTCGGATCGTCGAAATATTTCGACAGTGTCGGCCTGGAGACGCCGCAAGAGCGAGCAAAATCCTCCATCGTCTTGTGCGTCATCGACATCAAAGCCCTCGAATGCAAGGCGAAACTTTACAGTAAAATTGTATAGTTTCCATGCGTAAATTTATTAATTGACGCGAAAAAGCACAAGCCGTATTCACTTGCAGTAGGGCGAATTTGAGGGATTCCGCGAGATGAAGAAGTTGGTCGGTGCCGGCGAGATTCTGGTCGAGATCATTGCCGAGCGGATCGGCCAGAGCTTTCTCGAGCCTGGTCCGCTGCTTGGACCCTACCCGTCAGGCGCGCCCGCGATCTTCATCGGCCAGGCGACGGCGCTCGGCCAGCCGGCCGGTCTCATCGGCGCCGTCGGCGACGACGATTTCGGCAGGCTGAACATCGATCGGCTGCGGGCACTGGGCGCCGACGTGTCGGCGATCGCGGTTCACACGGGCCATGCGACGGGCACGGCCTTCGTCACCTACCGGGCCGACGCCAGCCGGCATTTCGTCTTCAACATCCGCAACAGCGCCGCCGGCCTGATCGAGACAAACGCGGCGGCGACAAAGCTGCTCGCCGGTGCCGATCATGTCCATGTCATGGGCTCGTCGCTGTTTTCCGACCGCGCCATCGCGGTGGCGCTATCGGCGATCGAGACCGTCAAGGCCAAAGGCGGAACCGTGTCCTTCGATCCGAACATCCGCCGCGAGATCATGCAGGCATCCGGCATGCGCGCAGCACTCGACCACGTGCTGGCGCGAGCCGACATCTTCCTGCCGAGCGGCGAGGAGCTCTTCCTGTTTTCGTCCGCCAGGGACGAGGAGGGTGCAGTCGACGAACTGCTGGCCCGTGGCCTGTCCTGCATCGTCCTGAAGAAAGGCGCCGCCGGCGCCGTTTATCATGATCATCACGGTGCGGTCGCCTCGTCCGGCTTTGCCGTCGACGAGGTCGATCCGACCGGTGCGGGCGACTGCTTCGGTGCTGCTTTCGTCTCGTTCTGGCTGCGCGGGGCGGCTCCTGCCGAAGCCCTGCGGATTGCCAATGCCTGCGGTGCGCTTGCCGTCACCCGCAAGGGGCCGATGGAAGGCATTTTCCCGCTTGAAGCGGTCGAGGCCTTCATTGCCACGGGGAACACGCAGTGAGTGACGCGACGCGAAGGTTTGCGAACATTGCGGCGAGGCGCGCCGCAGGCGAGAAAAGCGGCATCGCCTCGGTCTGCTCGGCGCATCCGCTGGTCATCGAGGCTGCCCTGCGCCATGGCGCGGCGCGGCGCGCGGATGTGCTGATCGAGGCCACCTGCAACCAGGTCAACCACGACGGCGGCTACACCGGGATGACACCTGCGGGGTTCCGCAGCTTCGTCGAGGCGCAAGCGCACAAAGTCGGCTTCCCCATCGATCGCCTGATCCTCGGCGGCGATCATCTCGGGCCCAATCCGTGGAAGCACATGGCTGCGGCCGCTGCGATGAAGAAGGCTGCGGCGATGATCGATGCCTATGCGAGCGCCGGCTTCACCAAAATGCATCTGGATACGAGCATGGCCTGCGCCGACGATCCAGCCGTGCTTGCCGATGAAACGATCGCCGCGCGCGCGGCTGAACTTGCTGAAATCGCCGAGGCGGCGGTCGAGCGGGCAGGCGGCGAAAAACCGGTCTACGTCATTGGCACCGAAGTGCCGGTGCCGGGCGGGGCGCTGGAGGCGCTGGACCACCTGCATGTGACGGCGCCCGGCGATGCATTGCGCACCGTAGAAATCCACGCCCGAGCGTTTTCCCGCGCCGGCCTCGAAGCCGCATTTGACCGTGCGGTCGGTGTCGTCGTCCAGCCCGGCGTCGAGTTCGGCAACACCGAGATCGTGCCCTATGCACCGGCCAAGGCGACTGAACTGGTGGCTGTGCTCGACCGTATGCCGCAATTGGTTTTTGAGGCGCATTCGACCGACTACCAGCCGGCCGAAGCGCTCAATGCTCTCGTTCGCGACGGTTTTGCCATCCTCAAGGTCGGCCCCTGGCTGACCTTCGCGCTTCGCGAAGCGCTGTATGGGCTCAGCCATATCGCCGATATCCTGGCGCCGGACTTTTCGCGCGAAAGCCTGCCTGCCGCGATGGAACGCATCATGCTGGCGTCGCCGGACAATTGGCAGCAATACTATCCGGGCACGCCGGACGAGCAGCGCATGCAGCGGCATTTCTCGTTCAGCGACCGCATCCGCTATTATTGGCCGACGCCGGAGGCGCAGCGCGCAACACGGACGCTGCTGGACGTATTGGGCGAGAAGGATATACCCCGGCCGCTGATCAGCCAGTATCTGGGGCAACTCGACGCCGAGGTTGCGGCAGGCCGGGTCAAGCCCCTCGCTCGCGAGCTTCTGATCGGCAGCATCACCCGTGTCCTCGATATCTACGCGGACGCGACGGGACAGTAGGGATCGCGCTGCCGGAAAGACGGCAGCCGCCCAAAATCCGCATCATATATTCGTCCGATGTCGACGCCGACTCGAAAAGGTGGTCGCCCAATTTACAACTAACATGTTAGTGTGCTAGTACTGCTTGCACATCGACATCTGGAGAGAATAGTGGCCTCGCGCTTTGGTCTTTCGGTTGCCCTCGCCACGCCATTCGATGCGTCCGGGCAAATCGCCATCCTTCCCATGGTCACGCAGGCCCGGGCTTGCCTTGGCGCCGGCTGCAGCAGCGCCACGCTGTTCGGCACCACCGGGGAAGGCGCTTCCGTAGGGACGGGAGAGCGGCGGACCGTCACCGAGGCCATGCTGGCCGCCGGCATTCCGGCACATCAGCTTGTCGCCGGCGTGCTGGTCGATGCGGCCGAAGACGCTGCCGAACAGGCGCGGCATGCCTTGCAGTGCGGCGTCCGCAACATCCTGCTGGCTCCGCCGAGCTACTTCAAGAATGTCGGCGAGGACGGGCTGTTCGGATGGTTTTCCGCCGTCTTCGCTGCGCTCGGGCCGCTGGCTCGCGGCATCCTCCTCTACAACATCCCCTCTGTCACCATGGTGCCGCTCCCGCTTACCCTGATCGGTCGGCTGTGTGCGGCCTTCCCCGGCGTGATCGCCGGTGTCAAGGATTCGGGTGGCGACTGGAGTTACAGCGAGGCGCTGCTAAGAGCCCATGGCGACATGGTGATCCTGATCGGCGACGAGCGGCACCTGGCCAGAAGCGTGCGCCTGGGCGGGCAGGGCGCCATTTCCGGCATGGCCAATTTCGTGACCGGCGAAATCCGCGCCATGGCCGAGGATGGGCGCGACGATGCCCGTGTCGAGAGCTTCGTGCTCGAATTGCTTAGATATTCGGTCATCCCGGCGGTGAAGGTCATGGTGGCGCGCAAAACCGGCGACGAGCGCTGGCTGGCGGTCCGTCCGCCGCTGGAGCCGATCGGTTCGCAGGGGCGGCAACAGCTTGCTGCCGCCTATGACAGGCTGTTTGCGACAGAGCCGGCCTGACCGGCAAAGGGAAGCGCGCTGAAATGGACGACAGCAGCGAACCGGCAACCCTCAGGGAAAGAGCTTATGCCAGCTTCACGCGGCATTTGCTGGCCCGCGATCTGCGGCCGGGACAGTTCGTGTCGCAGCGCGAACTGGTTGCCTTTACCGGGCTGCCGCTAGGCGCCATCCGTGAGATCGTGCCGCGTCTCGAGGCCGAGGGGCTTTTGACGACCATCCCGCAGCGCGGCATGCAGATCGCCCATATCGACATCAACCTGATCCGCGAGGCCTTCCAGTTTCGCCTGTTCATGGAACGCGAGGCGGTGGCGCTGTTCACCGTCAACGCCTCCGACGCCGTGCTCGCCCGCCTGCGGCGCGAACATGAGGACATGCTGGCTCAAGCCTTGTCGCAGACGCCCACGCCGGAAATGGAAACCAAGGCCCAGAACATCGATTGGGCCATGCACGACACCTTCATCGATGCGCTGGGCAACGAGATCATCGCCAAGGCGTATCTGGTCAATTCGGTAAAGATCAGGCTGATCCACCAGGAGCGTTTCCGCATCGATGGGCGCGTCGTGCCGGTGATGCAGGAGCACCTGACGGTGATCGAAGCGCTCGAGAGCCGCGATCCGCAAAAGGCGGTCGAGGCGATCAGTCGGCATATCGACAATGCGCGCCGGTTGGCGCTCCAGATCTGAGGACGTATGGTTCGCGGCTGCCGCGACGCTATCCACAACGACAGCAACCCAAGGGAGGAAGAAATGTCGTCCAATCCGTTCAAGCCAACGAGAAGGCAAGTCCTTGCAGGAACCACGGCGCTCGCCGCCGCGGGCCTGGCCGGCCTTCGCCCGAGCTTTTCCGCCAGCGTCGACTGGAAGCGCTTTGCCGGCACCACGCTCGACGTCAATCTGGTGAAAAGCCCGCGCAGCGACACCATCCTGAAATACATCGCCGAATTCGAGGAACTGACCGGCATCAAGGTCAATGCCGAAGCGACGCCGGAACAGCAGCAGCGACAGAAGACGGTGATCGAGCTCAGCTCCGGCAGGCCGAGCTTCGATGTCGTGCATCTGAGCTATCACGTGCAGAAGCGCCAATTCGAGAAGGGTGGCTGGCTGGCCGACATCGCCGGCTATCTCGCCGATCCGACACTGACCGATCCCGGCCTGGTCGAAAGCGATTTCGCCGAGGCCGGCATGCTTTTCGCCAAGGACAACCAGGGCGTGCTGCGTTCGCTGCCCTTCTCGGTGGACTACTGGATCGTCTACTGGAACAAGGAGCTGTTCGAGGCCAAGGGCCTAAAGTACCCTGAATCGTTCGACCAGCTGGTGGCCGCCGCCGAAGCGCTGACCGATCCATCGACCAACACGTTCGGTTTCGTCGCCCGCGGCCTCAAGAATGCCAACACGCCGGTGTGGACGTCGCTGATGCTCGGCTACGACATGACGCCGCTCGACGACAAGGGAAAGCTGCGCACCGAAACGCCCGAGGCGATCGAGGCCGCTGCCCTCTACCAGAGGCTGATGACCAAGTCCGCCCCTCCGGGCGTCACCGGCTTCAATTGGGCGGAAGCGCAGTCCGCCTTCCTGCAAGGCAAGATCGGCATGTGGTTCGATGGCGTCGGTTTTGCCCCGCCGATGGAAAATCCCGAAAAGTCGCGCGTGGTCGGCAAGGTCGGCTACGGCGTCATGCCCAAGGGGCCCAAGGCGCATGCCTCCGGGACGTTTGGCGACGGCCTCGGCGTGACCGCCTCCAGTGAAAAGAAGGAGGCCGCCTATCTGTTCTGTCAGTGGGCGGTTTCCCCGGCGATGGGCGCACGCCTGCTCCAGGCCGGCGCCGGCGTGCCGTTCCGCAAGTCGGTGCTGGAAGATCCCAAGGTGCGCGAAGGCGTCACCATGCCGGCAAGCTGGCTCGATGCGGTGGTTCAGTCCGGCAATATCAGCAGGCTGGCGCTGCCGGTGATCATCCCGGTCACCGAGTTCCGCGACATCTACGGCGTGGCGTTGACCAACATGATTGCCGGTGCCGATCCTGCCGAAGAGCTGAAGAAGGCCACTGCGCAGTTCCAGCCGGTTCTCGACAGGAGCGAGCAGGGCTGATGTCCGCCATTGCCCCAGAACGCACCGGGGTGACGACAGGTCGCACCGAGGTGACGACTGAACAGGCCATCGAAGGGAGCCAGACGATTCGGCTGGCTCCCAACTACTGGCCCTTCGTCGTTCCGGCGCTCGTCGTCGTTAGCGCCGTGATCGTCTTTCCCTGGGCGTTCACGCTCTGGATGAGCGTCAACCGCTGGACGCTCGGCCAGTCGCGGAGCTTTGCCGGGATGGAAAACTATCTCCGCCTGGCCAGCGACCCGCGATTCTGGGAATCGCTTGTTCATACATTGACCTACACCTCGCTTTCGGTGGCAGCGCCGATGTTCTTGGGCACCGTCGCCGCCCTGATCTTCGACGCCAGGTTTCCGCTGCGAGGCCTGCTGCGCGGCGTCTTCGTCATGCCGATGATGGCAACGCCGGTTGCCGTGGCGCTGGTCTGGACCATGATGTTCCATCCCCAGCTCGGCGTGCTCAACTACCTTCTGTCGCTGGTCGGCATCCCGGCGCAGGAATGGATATTCAACGCCAACACGGTCATCCCTTCGCTGGTCGCGGTCGAGACCTGGCAGTGGACGCCGCTGGTGATGCTGATCGTGCTGGGCGGGCTGGCCTCGGTACCGCGCGAGCCGTTCGAGAGCGCCGAGATCGACGGCGCCAATGCCTGGCAGCAATTCCGCTACCTCACTTTGCCGATGATCGCGCCGTTCCTGATGATTGCGTTGATCATCCGCACCATCGATGCGCTGAAGAGCTTCGACATCATCTATGCGATGACGCAGGGCGGGCCGGGCACGGCGTCGGAAACCATCAACATCTATCTCTACAACACCGCCTTCTCCTAATACGACATCGGCTATGGCTCAGCCATGGCCGTGGTGTTCTTCATTGTCATCGTGGCGCTGTCCTTCATCCTCCTGATGCTGCGCCAGCGCTCGCAGTGGAACGACGCGGAGGGCAAATAGATGAGCTCACGATTGCTCAACCAGATCGGCCTGTTTTTCGCGGCTCTGGTCATCGTCTCGCCGGCGATTCTTTTCTTTCTCTGGATGATCTCGCTTTCGCTGAAATTCGAGATCGACAACGGCGCCTATCCGCCGATCCTGATCCCCGAACGCTTCGCCTGGTCGAACTATATAAAAGTGTTCGAGGAGAACAATTTCCTGCTCTATCTCTGGAATTCGGTTCTGGTGACCGGCACGGCGACACTGCTGGCGCTGCTGATCGGCGTACCGGCCGGCTATGGCATAGCGCGGCTCAAGGCCGAAAAATCGGCGGTCGTCATCATGATCGCCCGCATGACGCCGGGACTGTCCTATCTCATCCCACTGTTTTTGCTGTTCCAATGGATCGGGATCCTCGGCACGCTCTGGCCGCAGATCATCATTCACCTGGTGGTGACGGTGCCGATCGTGGTCTGGGTGATGATCGGCTATTTCGAAACCACGCCGATGGAACTGGAAGAGGCGGCCAATATCGACGGCGCCAGCTCCTGGCAGGTGTTCCGGCTGGTCGCCCTGCCCATCGCCAAGCCGGGCATCGTTGTCGCCTTCATCCTGTCGGTCATCTTTTCGTGGAACAATTTCGTCTTCGGCGTGGTGCTCGCCAGCCGTGAGACGCGGACGCTGCCGGTCGCCGTCTACAACATGCTTTCCTACGAGCAGGTGAGCTGGGGGCCGCTCGCCGCCGCCGCACTGGTGGTGACGCTGCCGGTGCTGGTGCTGACCATGTTCGCGCAAAAGCAGATCGTCGCGGGACTGACCGCCGGCGCGGTCAAGGGCGGCTGAAGACGCACTCCAGCTCGACATCAATTTTTCTCCCGGAGAAATCCAATGGCATCGGTAACCATCAATAACGTGCAGAAGGCTTTCGGAGCCACCAAGATCATTCACGACGTCAGCGTCGATATCGCCGACGGCGAATTCGTCATCCTGGTCGGCCCGTCGGGATGCGGAAAGTCGACGCTGCTGCGCATGATCGCCGGACTTGAAACGATCTCGGGCGGGAAGATCACCATTGGCGAACGCATGGTCAACAATCTGCGGGCGCGGGACCGCAACATCGCCATGGTGTTCCAGAATTACGCGCTCTATCCGCATATGACCGTGGCCGACAATATGGGCTTTGCCCTCAAGATCAAGAAAGCCGATCCGGCCGATACCGCTGGCCGCGTCAGGAATGCCGCCAGCATCCTCGGCCTGGAAAAACTGCTTGAGCGCTACCCGCGTCAGCTCTCCGGCGGCCAGCGCCAGCGCGTTGCCATGGGCCGCGCCATCGTGCGCGACCCGCAGGTTTTCCTGTTCGACGAGCCGCTCTCTAATCTCGACGCCAAGCTGCGCGTCCAGATGCGCGGCGAGATCAAGGCGCTGCACCAGCGGCTCGGCACCACAACCATCTACGTCACGCATGACCAGATCGAAGCCATGACGATGGCCGACAAGATCGTCGTGCTGCACGACGGCCTGGTCGAGCAGATCGGCGCGCCGCTCGACCTCTACGACCAGCCGGCCAACCTCTTCGTTGCCGGCTTTATCGGCTCGCCCGCCATGAATTTTATTGCCGGCCGCATCGAGGAAGGCGTGTTCCGCAGCGCCGGCGGGCTGATCCTGCCGCTGCCGGAAGGCGCCCGTCCGACCGACGCTGCAGGACGCGAACTTGTCTACGGCATCCGTCCCGAGCACATCCGCGCAACTGCCCAGGGCATGCCGGGCACGGTCACGCTTCTGGAAGCCACGGGTTCGGAAATCTTCGCCAAGGTCGACTGCGCCGGCGAGGAAATCGCCTGCCTGTTCCGCGAGCGGCTGCCGCTCAAGCAGGGCGCGCCGATACGGATCGAAGTCGATCGCGCCTGCGCCCACCTGTTCGAAGCGAAAACCGGCCGGCGTATGTGATTGGCGTGGCCTGCGCGGCGGGTTCGCCGACGCCAAGACGATACTCACGCAAAAGCGCCGCAGTACCAATTGCGGCGCCTGTCGCCAAACGCGTTTCCACCGACAATAACGTGCCCGATGGCACTGGACAGAACGGTCATGCCCGAACTATCGGCCGCTCGAGAGCCTTGTGAGAAGCGCGACCAGCTCCGACTGCCGATGCGTCTGCGTCTTCGCGAAGACCGATTTCAGCTGGTTGCGCCCGGTCTCATAGGAAACGCCAAGTTCGTCGGCTGCCGCTTCAACGCCGTGTCCCGAGCAAATCTTTCTCGCCAGCCTCGCTTCGGACGCTGTCAGCCTGAAGCAGGACTGCAGCACGGCTTCGGCAGCAGGAGGTCTCGCGTCAGGATCAATGAGGATGACGATTGCCTGGCACGGCGCCAGCGCGTTGTAGGAGACTTTCGGCAGTCGCAACGGATAGGCAAGGAGCGGCCGCCCTTGCAGTCTGGGCAGCGGCACGGGTGGCATCGATGCGGCCGTGTCCGGCGAACACAGCAGCGCTTTCAGCGATCGGTCGAGAGCATCTGTCGCGGTTCGGTCAAAGGAGACCAGACGCCGGCGCGTAATCTGCAGGCCTCGCCCCAGAAGCCTTTCCGCCGGAGCATTGGACCAGAGGACATTGCCGCTCCTATCCAACATGACGGCAGGCGTTTCGGTGGCGCTAAACGCATCCAGTGCCGCGTCGGCCCTCCCGAAACCTATTGCCCGCGCAACTGCGGCCACAGAGCCCAGCTGTTTCGAAAGGTCCGCCAGCTGTCTCATTTCGTCTGGCGTGAACGGACCCTGTTGGATCGACCTCTGCAGCGACAGTGCCCAGAAGTCGTCTCCTGCAGCGATCTTGACGGCCGCGCACCATCGCAGGCCGAAAGGCGCGAGGAATTCCTGGTAGTATGGATGCTTGGCGATATCGTCTGAAGTCAGGAGGTCGAACTCCGAGGTGACGCCTTTCCGATCGAGGAAGTTGACGAGGCGATACCGCTCGTCGCGGTTTATCCAGCCGTCGCGGACATAGGTGTCGAGAGCAGGGGCCATAGTGCGGCTGCAAGGCACGAGTGGCAGATGCCCTTTTATGTCGAAGAGAAGCGCTCCGGCGCTCCCGGTGGCCTTTTCGGCCACCTCCATCGCGGCATCCCAGCGTGATGGATCGAGGGCTGCCTCGACAAAGGCAACACCGATCGCGTCAAAATCGAAAGCAGCGCCCACCGCTAGCCCCTTGGTAGGCACCTATCTAAACACACCGAATCTCGAGTAGCGAGTCGGGCCGCCCTCAGGGCCGCCCGCGATCGTGATGCAGCTTGGCGGTGCTTGCCGCCAGGAGAACTAGTGTTTTCTGGGCAATGTTGAAGAGCGATGCCTGAACCGGAACGGCGACCTCATCTGCTTTGGCGACCTTATCGCCGCAGGCCGCTGTGTTGCTGGCTCCTGCCACTGCTCCTCCGCCGCGGCGGTGAACTGCGGGGCCTGCATCCGCCCAATGCACCCAGTCTTCAGCTTGCGTCTGGGGTTCGCCAGGAAATCGGCGACAACCTCAGATCCGCAAGGGTCGGAATCGATCACATCATGGCCAATCCCGCGAAGCACGACGACCTGCCCAAAAGGAAGGCTTTTGGCCGCACGATATGCCAGTGAGTTGGTGTTGCCGGATCATACTCGCCCGACAACAGCAGGGTCGGGATATCCAGGCGGCGAGGATGCTTTTGCGAAACCGTCATTCCCTGGGGAAACCAAAGCGGGCAAACCCAGGTATAGTCGGCCTCTCCGATCCACTTCGTCCAGTATTCGAGGCGCTTGTCAGGCAACTCGGATCTGTTGGTCTCAGAGCAAGTGACCGAAAATCCATGCCCTGCGCAATCTCGGTATCGTCATGCTCAAAGATCATATCCGCAAGCGGTCTGAAATCGTTTTGGTATGTTTTCTCGACTAGCTTTGGGAGATCTTCGATAGCGTAACGATCATATAGCAGCCCGAATATAAGCTCAAGAAAATCTGCGCCGGAGACATATCTGTACTGAGCGGGAGCGTTTTCTCCGTCATCGCTCCGCAAAAGCACCGGCTGTTTGTCCAGCTGCTTTACGATCGCTCGCACCGCGTCTCCCAGCCCGCGCATGCAATTTTTTGATTTTTGGCAATCTCGTTCCAGCAGTCGCAAAGAACGATCCAGATTTCGCCCATCTTCCTTGAGGTAGTCGATATCAAGGGGAAGAACGGAATCCAGAATGCTCGCCGAGACGCCCTCTGGATGCTCGTTCATCACTTCCAAGGCAACTCTTGTGCCGTAAGAGACGCCGTAGAGTACCCACTTCTTTATGCCAAGAGCCATGCGAACGTCGTTGACGTCTGCTGCATTTTCGGCGGTGTTGTAGGCGAAGAGGTCAATGCCCTTTGCTATCAGCGCGCTTCGGCACGCGACCACCTCATCTCTCATGAGCTTGTCAAAGCTGATTTCAGCATCGACGCTTAGCGAAATGGAGTTCCAATGATCGGCCTTGAAGTATCGCGAACAGCTGAGCCTGGGAATTGACTTTCCTATCCCTCGTTGGTCGACCACGACCACTCGGCGCCCGATCATCCAATTTTGATCGCTTATGAACTGCCACCATGCCGCTATGTCTTCCCTGTCGCCGATATCAGTGGGCTGGCCAGGCCCGCCCGTGAGAAACACAATGGGCTCATGCCGCTCGCGGTCGGGCTCGAAGACCACCACCGATAGAGTGATTTCAGTCTCAGAAGCTTTTTTGCGGTTTTCAGGGACATTGAGAGTCCCGCACGTCATTCCACGGTCGCGCGGAACCTCGAACCAGCAATTCGTTTTCTTGAACTCTCCGGCATGGATATCCCCGCTCCACGCGCAAAAGAGAAGTACAGCTGACGCGAGCTTAAGGAGTACTCGATCCAGATTGATGAACATACGTCGAAAAGAGGCGCGCATGTTGCCCTCCAGCATGAAGCAAGGCCCCTGAGGCATTCGCTCGCCACCCACTGAGCTTTGACATCAGCGCCGTCGTAGGAATGATCGTAGTTTCCCCCTGCCCCACCAATTGCCAAGTGCGATTTTTCTCGCAGCAAGCTACCCCTCATCGATAATAGAGTGGTTCCATGGGCCGCGCATGACCCATTTGGGTATAGGATCATGGCGACCGTGGCGTCAGGGCAGTTGTCACCGTTGCCGTACCCCTGAGCCTGTGGAGCGCGCCGACTTACTCCGTCGGGCCGCGGCACCAATCCAGGACTATCGTGACGAGATCGCCATCGCATTCGGGTTGGCGCATGCCGACGAGATCGTCGGCAAGCACGCGATTGCGAATCCCACAATGCGCTTTGCCTGGAACGCTATCGCGACGGGCATAAGATGAAGAAATGCCGCAGCGATGGAACGACCAACAATTATCGTGATCACAACCGTTTCACGTTAACCGTTAGGAAACGACGGGCTTGTTAAATGAGTCTCCCCAAGGGGGCATAAATATGGCACTTCACCTTTCGGCGGATGCGGTTCCTGTGGCGGCGGCCCCACAGAAGTATCTTTTTGGTCCAGTCGCCGACTTTCTCATGCTTGGCGGGAGCGCCTTCCTCATCCTGCCGGTCTTGTTTTTTGTCCCTCTTAAGTACGAAGGTTTCGTGGGCGCAACGATGTTGTTGCTGGCTCATCTGATAAACCATCCGCACTTTGCTCACTCGTATCAACTTTTCTATCGCAATTTTGGGCGGAAGGTGCGCGGAGACGGATATGACAAGAACCTTCAGGTCCGTTACATCTTCGCGGGCATTGTCGTCCCGCTGATCATGGGCGGTTTTTTTGCTTACGGTTCAATAGCGGGGAATGCGCGCCTGCTGGGGTATGCTGGCAATGCGATGGCCTTTTTTGTGGGCTGGCACTATGTCAAGCAAGGCTACGGCATGCTGATGGTGGACGCCGTATTGAAGCGCAAATTCTTCAACGAGCAAGACAAGAAAGTGCTGTTGTTCAACGGCTATGCCGTATGGCTGTTCGCATGGCTTCAGACAAATGCGGTGATCACCGAAAGGCAATACTGGGGCTTGGACTACTACACATTTGCCGCCCCCTCGTGGGTCACCAACATTGCCGTCTTTGCCGCCGCTGCTTCCACCGCGGCCACGGCCGTGATGTTGATCAATCGCTGGCACAAGCATGGTGGCACGCTGCCGTACAACGGCGTCGTCGCCTACGTCGTGTCTCTATACGCCTGGATTCTATTTGTGAGGATAAACCCGCTTTGGTTGCTTGTGGTGCCGGCGCTCCATTCGTTGCAGTACCTGGCGGTGGTCTGGCGTTATCAGACCAATGTTGAGCGCGACCGTTCAGATGCTGCTACAGAACCCGAATTCAAGGTTCTGTCCATTCTTGGCCCGATGTATAGGTTGCGAGTGCTGGGCTTTATCATCATTGGCAGTATTCTTGGGATTCTCGGTTTCTGGCTGGTCCCGATCGCGTTGTCTGCTTTGATTCCTTATAATAAAGAGGTACTCGGCTCGTCGCTGTTCCTCTTCATAGCGTGGATATTCATCAACGTGCACCACTACTTTCTGGATAACGTTATGTGGAGACGAGGCAATCCAGAGGTATCAAAATATCTGTTCCGCTAGTCACTTGCCGCGGCAATCTTGTGATGGCCACAGATAGCCGGCCGGTCGGAGCGCCCGCCACATCGGTCGCAAGCGTCCGAATTGCACTGCTCGGGCCTATTGCAACGTCCGCGAAAGCGTCTCTCCGATGCCGCAGGCGCCGGTGGCGGTGGTGCCGTTGCTGATCGGTGGCAGCGGCCTCGTCCTAATTTCAGTGCTGCTGCTGGTTTTCGCTCTTGCCACGGCTATGGTCGTGAAAAATCCGCTCATGCTGCCCGCGGTGGCTTCGCCGTAGCCCGACAGAATCACGCCGCCCGCCAAACCGCCACCCGCTCTAACCCGATACACCCGAGTTATAACGCCGCGTCCGCCACCGGTTTTGCCCCGGTTACGGCGATGGCTCGCTAAGTAATTGAAAAACGTGGTGATCCCGACAGGAATCGAACCTGTGACCTACAGATTAGGAATCTGCCGCTCTATCCTACTGAGCTACGGGACCACGCGGCCGACACATAACCGCTTCGGATCGTTTCGCCAAGAGGCAAGGTTGCAGCAAGCTTGACACAATCGGCCGGTCGCGAGTGGACCGCAAAGATGAGCCAGAAATAGCGGAACTTCGGACCACCGCCGCGCTTTAGTGTGCCGAAGGAGATGCCGCATGAGTGCCACGAAAGAGTTCTTTGAAACCTGGCTGCAGGAGAACGTCGGTAACCTGCCCGCGGAAAGCGAAGTGAGCGTGGCCGTCCTGGTTCAGCAATTCGAGCAGGATGCCGACGCGGCCGGCTATGGTCACGAGGTGCGCGAAGACGAGATCGGCGACATCGAAGAGGCCATTGAGAAAGCTCTGAGGAAGGCCAGGACAGGCGAACAGCCGCAGGCTGCCGATCCGGCCGAAGAGAGTGATCTGGCGCCCGTCATGGAGGCGCTGGAGGTCGACGACCCGAAGAGCGGGCCGTAGCGATCCCAGGCAACATCGGATGGTAGCCGACCAGCGGTTGCAGCTCTCCCCTTCCAATCTACATGACCCGGCATGATAGATGCCAAACACATCACACTCGGCGTTGTGATCGGCGTGGCTATCGGCGTCGCGTTGGACAATATCATTGCGGGTATCGGAATCGGTATCGCCCTGGGCATTGCCTTGGGTCTTGCGCGGAGGCGGTCCGGTCGGAAGTGACGATCGGAGCATCGCCACGTCCCGCGCCCGACCGCCTTGTAGCCATCCCAATCGCAGCGCACCCCTCGGATCAAGCCGCAGGGCGGTTTTATGGCCGACGCATCAAGCGGCCAGCGCCGTCTCCGCGAGCTTCACCCAATAGCTCATGCCGTGCGGGATGACCTCGTCGTTGAAGTCGTAGGCAGGGTTGTGGAGACCGGCGGTGTCGCCATTGCCGATGAAGATGAAGGCGCCCGGCCGCGCTTCCAGCATGTAGGAGAAATCCTCGCCGCCCATCACCGGCTGGATGGCGCGTTGCACCTGTGCCTCGCCGGCGATTTCAGCGGCGACATCGCTGGCAAAGACCGTCTCCTCCGGATGGTTGAAGGTGACGGGATAATTGGCTTTGTAATCGACCTCGATCGTTGCGCCGAAGGCCGCGCCCACGCCCTCGCAGATGGCGCGCACACGCTGCTCAGCCTTCCTGGCGACCTCCTTCTTCAGCGTGCGCACGGTGCCGGCGATCTCGGCGCTCTCGGGAATGACATTGTAGGCGTCGCCGGCGTGGAATTTCGTCACCGACACCACGACAGCCTCGACCGGATCGGTGCTGCGCGAGGCGATCGTCTGCAGAGCGCCGACGAGCTGGCTGGTGATGACGATCGGGTCGATGGTGCCGTGCGGCATCGCCGCATGCCCGCCCTTGCCCTTGACGGTGATGGTGAATTCGGCTGTCGCCGCCATGATCGGGCCCGGCTTGATGGCGAATTGTCCGACTGGCAGGCCCGGCATGTTGTGCATGCCGAACACCTTGGAGATGCCGAAGCGCTCCATCATGCCGTCCTTGACCATCTCGTTGCCGCCGCCGCCGCCTTCTTCGGCCGGCTGGAAGATCACTGCGACTGAGCCGGCGAAATTGCGCGTCTCGGCAAGGTATTTGGCGGCACCGAGCAGCATCGCGGTGTGGCCGTCATGGCCGCAGGCGTGCATCTTGCCAGGAATGGTCGAGGCGTAGGGTTTCCCGGTGATCTCGTTGAGCGGCAGCGCATCCATGTCGGCGCGCAGGCCGATGCTCGTGCCTTCGCCCAGGCGGCCGCGGATGATGCCGACGACACCGGTCTTGCCGAGCCCGGTCACCACGTCGTCGCAACCGAAGGCCTGCAGCTTCTCGGTGACGAAGGCGGCGGTCTCGAAGACGTCGAAATTCAGCTCTGGCGTCTGGTGCAGATGGCGTCGCCAGCCGGCGACCTCGTCTTGCATTTCGGCGGCGCGGTTCAGGATCGGCATGATGTTCCATCTCGCTGTTGGAGCAGACGGGCTCAGCCTGCTGCTTTGCAATTGTGCCTGCTGTTTTAGAATTGTCATTCAGGCACTTTGCCATCTTGACGTCACATAGGCTAAATAGCACCGCAAGATAGTGATCCGGATAGAGGGACCGGATCACCACGCTGGCGATCGCGTAACAAATCTTACGGAGCCAGAGGCGACTGCGGCAAGAGGCGATTTCGGATTCCACCATGCGGTACAGGCATTTCCTCAAACTAAAGCGCGTCGCGTTTGACCGGCCTCATGCGACGCGCTTTAGCGTTGTTGTTTTTATGCATGTCGTTATCGCAAAACCGCTGCGCACTTTTGCGCGACATGCATTGCTGGCGGGCGCTGTGGCGCTGCCGGCGCTGGCCGGTCCGGCTCTCGCCAATCCGACGATCGTGTTCGACCTGGAGAATGGCAAGATCCTCCAGCACCAGGACGCTTTCAAGCGCTGGTATCCTGCCTCGCTGACCAAGCTGATGACCGCCTATGTGGCGTTCCGCGCGATTGCCGCCGGCGAGGCCCGGCTCGATTCGCCGATCAAGGTCACCAAGCGTTCCGCCAGCGAGCCGCCGAGCAAGATGGGCTTCAAGCCGGGCTCGGTGATGCGGCTCGATAACGCGCTGAAGATGATGCTGGTCAAATCGGCCAACGACGTCGCCATGGCCGTCGGCGAGAACATCGCCGGTTCGCAGGCAGCTTTCGCCGAACGCATGAACGCCGAGGCGCGCCGGCTCGGCATGAGCGGATCGCATTTCGTCAACCCGAACGGGCTGTTCTCGCCGGACCAGTATACGACGGCGCGCGATCTCGGCTTGCTGGTGATGGCGATCCGCACGGAGTTTCCACAATATGCCTCATGGTTCTCGATTGAGGGCCTGGCCATCGGCAAGCAGCAGATCTCGAATTACAATCTCCTGATCGGCCGCTATCCCGGCGCCGACGGCATGAAGACCGGTTTCGTCTGTCCCTCGGGCTTCAACATGATCGGCTCGGCAACACGCGACGGGCGCACGCTGGTGGCGGTGGTGCTTGGCGAGAAGTCGGCCATCACCCGCGCCGAGACCGTCGCCAGGCTGCTCGACCACGGCTTTGCCACGCCGACACCGGGCTGGCTGACGGTGGCGGCGTTGCCTTCCTATGGCGACACCACATCGGTCAACAATCTGAATGACGAGATTTGCAGGAAGAAGCCGGCTAAAGAGCAGTCGGAAGCTCCCCCCGTCGGCGATAAAAATGCGGCAAAATCGCGCTATCGGGAAAAGCTCGATCACGCGCCGACATTGGTCGCAGTCGGCCTTGGCGGCGCCACCGGGCCGGTACCGAAAGCCATGCTCGACGCAATGGGCCGGGAATATGCCGACGTGCCGCTGCCGAGCTGGCGGCCCGACCTGCCGCCGCCGCCCGGCGCCGAGCCGGCAGTGATCGGTTCCGCCACTGCGGCCCAGGAGCCCGCCAAGGCGGTGAACTAGTCTGATGAGCAGCGGCTTTCCCATCGCCGTCTCGGTGCTGACCGGTTTTCTCGGCGCCGGCAAGACGACGCTACTCAACCGGCTGCTCAGGGATCCCGCGCTCGCCGACACCGCGGTCATCATCAACGAGTTCGGCGAGGTGGCGATCGACCATCTCCTGGTCGAACAGGCCTCCGACGGCATCATCCAGCTTTCCGACGGCTGTCTCTGCTGTACGGTGCGCGGCGAACTGGTCGACACGCTTGCCGATCTCGTCGACCGGCTGCAGACCGGCCGCATCGCCCGGCTTGGCCGCGTCGTCATCGAAACCACCGGCCTCGCCGATCCGGCGCCGGTGCTGCAGTCGATCATGGCGCATCCGGCGCTGGTCGAGGCCTTCCGGCTCGACGGGGTCATCACGCTGGTCGACGCGGTCAACGGCGATGCGACGCTAAACGGCCATGTCGAGGCCGTGAAGCAGGCGGCGGTCGCCGACCGCATCGTGCTGACGAAAGCCGATCTGGCCACCGATCCGCGCGATGTCGAGGCCTTGCGGGCGCGGCTGCAGCAGATCAATCCGGGTGCCGAGCTGCTCTATGCGGGTGACAGAAGGACCGATGCAGCGGCGCTGTTCGATTGCGGCCTCTACAACCCAGCCACCAAGTCCGCCGACGTGCGGCGCTGGCTGGGCGAGGAAGCCGCCCATGATCACCACCACCACCATGGTGACCACGGCGACCATGACCACGACCACGACCATCGGCACGATTCCCGCGTGCGCTCCTACTCGCTCGTTCATGAGGGGCCGGTGCCGTTTTCGGCGATCGAGATGTTCCTCGACCTGTTGCGATCAGCACATGGCGAGCGCCTGTTGCGCATGAAGGGCGTCATCGAATTGCTGGAAGACCCGTCGCGGCCGCTCGTCGTCCACGGTGTGCAGAAGATCCTGCATCCGCCGGCGCGGCTGCCGTCCTGGCCGGATGGCCAACGCGGCACAAGGCTGGTGCTGATCACGCTCGACATGCCGGAAGACTACGTCCGCCGGCTGTTTGCCGCTTTCACCAACCGGCCGTCGATCGACACACCGGACCGCGCAGCGCTGGAAAACAATCCGCTGGCCATCGCCGGGCGGTAGGCTTCTCGTCTTGCAGACGTAGCGCTGCCCCTCACCTGCCTGCCGGCATCCTCTCCCCGTATAGTGACGGG
Source organism: Mesorhizobium sp. WSM4847 (assembly GCF_055811335.1). Classification (NCBI taxonomy): domain Bacteria; kingdom Pseudomonadati; phylum Pseudomonadota; class Alphaproteobacteria; order Hyphomicrobiales; family Phyllobacteriaceae; genus Mesorhizobium; species Mesorhizobium sp. WSM4847. Next base: position 143,120 of record NZ_JBVVPY010000013.1, read on the forward strand.
GAGAGGGGGCGCCCTCATCGACGCTTTCGCCACTCAGCAACATTGCAGAAAGAGCGCCAAGGTTGCGGCCAGCTTCTTTCTCCCCGTTTACGGGGAGAAATGTCCGGCAGGACAATGAGGGGCAGCGCAGACAGCGCGGAATTGTGCTCAGCCGCCGCCGCGCTCGACCAGAAAGCGATGGCCGCCGGAAACCGCTGCCGTTTCGATCAATCGATGGCCGCTCTCGGTGCAGAAGGCGGGAATGTCGATGACGGCGAGGGGGTCAGTGGTTTCGAGCCACAGGCGGCTGCCCGGCCGCATTGTGGCCAACCGCTTTTTTGCCTTGAGCACGGGCAACGGGCAGTTCAGGCCTTTGAGGTCGTAGACAGGGGCGGGGCTGGTTGAGGGCCTGTCTTCCTGGCCCCCATCTCCGTGTTCAGGCATGAAGCTCAGCCGCCGAACATGCCGAGCAGCTTCTTCTTCAGCCTTGTCGTCCTGCTTTCACCGGTATTCGCCGCCTGCGTTGCGGCCGGGGCGGCATCGGGGGACGACGCGATTGTCGCGGTAGCGACAGGCGCTTCGGCAGCGGCCCTGGCCTCCTCCTCTTCGGCCAGCGAATTGATCCTGGCGGTTTGCTTTTCGGCCAGAGCCTGAGCCTTGGCCGCCGCTTTCTCGGCCTTGGCCGCTTCTAGCGCGGCAAGCCTTTGCTCCTCGGCCTTCTGCTTGGCGGCCTTCTCCGCGTCGAGCGCGGCCATCTTGCGGCCCGCCGGCGAATCGATGCGGCCCATGCGCGCCGTCTCGGTCACCGAGCCGTCGGCGTTGAACGAAGGCGGATCGATCGGTACGCGTTCGCCACGGGCGCGTTTCTTCGACCATTCGGAAACGATGCTGGCTTCCTTGATCCCGCCGATGGTCGGCTTGGGCGCCGGCACGCTGGCCTTGACCGCGCCGTTGAAAGCCGCCTCGTAGGTGCTCTGGTAGGCATTGAAGGCGCTCTTCAGCGAATCCGGCTGCGTCGTCGCGGGGCAGGCGCCGGTCGGATCGAAGCTCTCGCCGTCAGGCGCGACCTGATTGAAGACATAGCGCTTCTCGCAGACATCGACCTTCGGCGGCACTTTCGTGATCTCGAAATTGTCGTAGCCGACCTTCAGCATCTTCCAGAATTCGTAGTTCGGATCTTTGCGATAGCGCGCCATGTTGGCGGCGGTCATGCGGAACGGAAAGGCCTGGATCTGGAACTCGGTCTGCCCGCCCTGGAAAGCGTCGCGGCCGAAGGCGTAGATCTGCTCGATCTGCGCGTCGGTCATCGAATAACAGCCCGACGACGAGCAGGCGCCATGGACCATCAGATGGGAACCGGTGCGGCCATTGGCGCGGTCGTAGACGTTGGGATAGCCGATGTTGAAGGCAAGGTGGTAGCTCGACCGCGGATTCATCTGGGCCGGACGGACCGTATAGAAGCCCTCCGGCGCCTGGCGGTCGCCTTCGGTGTATTTGGGGCCCAGCTTGCCCGACCATTTGCAGATGTCGTAGCTGGCCACCAAGTCATAGCGACCGTTGGTCTTGGCCTTCCAGATTTCGAGCTTGCCCTCTTCCTTGAAGATGCGGGCCATCACCGGCGAGGTGCGGGTCATGCCCTTGGCCTTCATGCTGGCCAGGATTTTTTCGGGCAACGGCTTGTTGGCGTGGGGGGCAAAATCCTTCATCGAAGAATCATTGCAGCCAGCGACGCCTATCGCGGCAATCACAAGTGCGGTGCGGGCAAGCTTGGCAAACATGGCTATGTCTTTTCTTTCGGACCGCAGGCATCAGGGCCGACAGGCCCAACCCTAAGCCCGTTAACCTTGAAAATTCCTTACCGCAGCGCCGGGCCTTACGGCAATCCGATTGAAACGAGCGCAGCGGCATTTTTGTGGCGAAGGTGCTTAATCTCGCCACATTGCGGCACTGACAACCGTCTTGCGGTCCGTCCGACTGAAATCGGCCGGCCTGAATCCTCTTGTTCGACCACGCCTTTTGCGAAAACCGGTACCCACTTTTTGCTGCGCTGAGCCTCGGTTCGGGATCATAGTCTAGAGGTTTCTCCCCATAGTCAGATATTTCTCGCGGCGCTGCTCCCGAAAATCGGTGTTGGCGCCGGAGAATTCCTTCATCGTTTTGGCGATGAGATCGCCGGTGGCGGCAATCACCGTATCCGGGCCACGATGGGCGCCGCCGAGCGGTTCGGGAACGATGGCGTCGATGATCTTGAGCTCCAGCAGATCCTGAGCGGTGATCTTCATGTTGGTCGCCGCATCCTTCGAGCGGGTGGTGTCGCGCCACAGGATCGAGGCGGCGCCCTCCGGCGAGATCACCGAATAGATGGCGTGTTCGAGCATGTAGACGCGGTTGGCGGTGGCGATCGCGATGGCACCGCCCGAGCCGCCTTCGCCGATGACCACCGAGATCGACGGCACCTTCAGGCGAAGACAGGCCGAGGTCGAGCGGGCGATGGCTTCGGCCTGGCCGCGCTCCTCGGCATTGACGCCGGGATAGGCGCCGGCCGTGTCGACCAGCGTCAGCAACGGGATATTGAAGCGGTCGGCGAGTTCCATCAGCCGCACCGCCTTGCGATAGCCCTCCGGCCGCACCGAGCCGAAATTATGCCTCAGCCGGCTGGCCGTGTCCGAGCCCTTTTCCTGGCCGATGATCGCCACCGGCTCGCCGCGGAAGCGGGCGAAGCCGCCGACGATCGCCTGGTCCTCGCCGAAATTGCGATCACCGGCAAGCGGCGTGAAATCGTTGAACAGCCCCTTGATGTAGTCGACGCAATGCGGCCTGTCCGGATGGCGCGCCACCTGCACCTTCTGCCACGGGGTCAGTGCCTTGTAAGTGTCGCGCAATGCGTCGCGCACGCGTTTCTCGAGACGGCCGATCTCATCGCCGACATCGACCGCCTCGCCATTCTCGGCGAGCTTCTTCAACTCGAGGATTTTGCCTTCGAGATCGGCGACCGGCTTTTCGAAATCGAGGTAATTGTACATTCTTGAGCGGACCGATAAGCCGGGAGGCAATGACTGACGGAACCTGGGAAACAGAGGCTCCGGGCGGTGGAACGTCGTCCTCACATAGCGATATGACGCCTAGTCGGCAAGCGGATGATGATCGTTGACCAGCCGCACCAGCCGCTCCTCCAGCACATGTGTGTAAATCTGCGTCGTTGAAATATCGGCATGGCCAAGCAACTGCTGCACGGCCCTGAGATCGGCGCCGTTCTGCAGGAGATGGCTGGCAAAAGCATGGCGCAGCACATGCGGCGATATTTTCGCCGAGGCGATGCCGGCCCGTGCGGCAAGGCCCTTCAGGTCGCGGGCGAAGACCTGCCTGGAGAGATAGCCGCTGTCGCTTGCCGCCGGAAACAGGAACGGGCTATCCGCCAAAGCCGGCACCGTGGCCCGGGCAGCGAGCCAGGCCCGCATGGCGATGCGCGCCTTTGCCGACAGCGGCACCATGCGTTCCTTGTCACCCTTGCCGCGCACCATGAAGAAACGATCGTCGCGCAGCGCCACCGTCACCGGCAGGCCGACCAGTTCGGAAACCCGCAGGCCGGTGGCGTAGAGCACCTCGACCAGCGCATGCAGGCGCAGCGCCGCCAGGCCGTCGCCATCGTTCAGCGAGGCGCCAGCTGCCTCTTGCGCCGCACGGTCGATCAGCCGGCCGGTGTCGGCCTCGCTCATCGTCTTCGGTAGCGGCCGGCCCTTCTTCGGACTGTCTAGGGTTCCGGTCGGGTCGTCGCCGCGCAGACCCTCGGCGTAGAGGAACTTGAAGAACTGGCGCATCGCCGACAGCTTGCGTGCCTGCGAGGTGGCGGCAAAACCACGTGCGGCTATCTCGTCGAGATAGTTGCGGATATCGGCAGCGGCGGCACCAGCGAGCCCGCCGTCGATCTCGGCTGACGCGTCTTCGAGGTCGCGGCGATAGCTGGAAAGCGTGTTTTCGGCAGCGCCGCGCTCGGCGCTCATCATTTCCAGAAAGGCTTCGATGCGGGCCGCGCTGTTCATTGCTTCGGGTCAGTTTTTTTGGGATTCAGCTTTTCGGGAGGGATGCGCACGCTCATTTCGGCCTTTCTCGGCTCGACGAACATCGCCAGAGCGAACATCGCGCCATAGACAATGCCGGCCAGAATCGTGAGCGTCACGACAAAGCGGAACAGTGTCGGCATCAATTCTCGCCCGTCTTGTTGTTCTGCGTTTCCAAACCCAGTGCCCTTATGAGACGCCAATCCGGCCAATTCAAGGGCGAAGCGCGGACGACGTGCGGCGGCGCCACGCTTGACGCAATCAGGCTTTTGATGTCGATACGCCGGCAAAGAGGGGTCTAAGCAGGCATTCGTGGGCTAGCCCGAAAATGCCTGCCTGGATTCTTTGGCTTGTCGCAGGTTCTGTCGCAAAACCTGGGATAGCTTTGCTGAACCTGCTTAGAAACATCATGGTGTCATGAACGCGTTGCCAGCCAATCCTCCCGATGAGAGCCATGCCGCGCTGCTCGGCCGGCTGGGCAGCCGTTCCATCGTCTTTGTCGGTCTTATGGGCGCCGGCAAGACGGCAATCGGCCGCAAGGTGGCGGGGATGCTGGGACTGCCTTTCATGGACAGTGATCAGGAAATTGAAAGCGTGTCGCGGATGAGCGTCCCGGAACTGTTCGAACGCTATGGCGAGCCCGAGTTCCGGGCGCTGGAGCAGCGCGTCATCCTGCGCATATTGGAACACGGCCCGCAGGTGCTGTCGACGGGCGGCGGCGCCTTCATGAGCGCGCCGACGCGGGAGGCCATCGCCGGCCATGGCGTGTCGGTATGGCTGAAGGCCGAGATCGACCTGTTGATGGACCGCGTTTCCAAGAAGCAGAACCGGCCGCTCCTGAAAAGCGCCGATCCCCGTGCAGTGATCGAGCGGTTGATGGCCGAGCGTTATCCGGTCTACGCAAGCGCCGATGTTACCGTGCCGACCCGCGACGATCGCAAGGAGGTCATCGCCGCCGAGGTGGTGAACGCGCTTTGCGGGTATTTCGGCGTGGCAGCCGCGACAGGCGAGGTGGGCTCGTGAGCAGCAATGCGACAGTCACCGTCGAAGTCGGGCTCGGCGATCGCGCCTATGACATATTGATTGGCTCCGGCCTGCTGTTGCGCGCCGGCACCGAGATTTCGCGCCGCCTGCCCGGCACGCGCGCCGCGGTGATCACCGACGTCAATGTCGCCGCCGCCCACCTTGAGACGTTGAGGGCCGGCCTTGAAAAGGGCGGCATTCGGCCCGCCGTCATCGCGCTGCCGGCAGGGGAAAAGACCAAGAGTTTCGCGCATCTCGAAGAGGTGGTGGACGGCGTGCTCGCCGCAAGACTGGAACGCGGCGATGTCGTCGTCGCGCTCGGTGGCGGCGTCATCGGCGATCTGGCCGGATTTGCCGCCGGCATCGTGCGCCGCGGCATGAATTTCGTGCAGATCCCGACCTCGCTGCTGGCGCAGGTCGACTCTTCCGTCGGCGGCAAGACCGGCATCAACAGTGCGCGCGGCAAGAACCTCGTCGGCGTCTTCCATCAGCCGAAACTGGTGCTGGCCGACACCGAAGTGCTCGACACGCTGCCGATCCGGGAATTCCGGGCGGGTTACGCCGAACTCGCCAAGTACGGGCTCATCGATCGCCCCGACTTCTTCGCGTGGCTGGAGGAAAACTGGGGCAAGGTGTTCGCCGGCGGCCCGCAGCGGACCGAGGCCATCGCCGAGGCCTGCCGCGCCAAGGCCGATGTCGTCGGCCGCGACGAGTTCGAGACCGGCGACCGCGCGCTGCTCAATCTCGGCCACACGTTCGGCCACGCGCTCGAGGCTGCCACCCGGTATGACAGCGCCCGTCTCGTCCACGGCGAGGGCGTCGCCATCGGCATGGCGCTGGCCTATCGCTTTTCGTCACGCCTCAACCTGGCAAGTCCCGACGATGCGGCGCGCGTCGAGGCGCATCTTCGCACCGTTGGCCTGCCCTGGCGCATGGCCGATATTCCGGGTGAATTGCCTGACGCCGAGGCGCTGCTTGCCTTTATCGCCCAGGACAAGAAGGTGTCGCGCGGCGCGCTGAACTTCATCCTGACGCGCGGCATCGGCCAGGCCTTCATCGCCAAGGATGTGCCGGCGTCGGAAGTGCTGTCGTTTCTGAGGGAGAACCATCCGGGTCAGCAGAACAGCCGCCCGAGTCGGCCGGGAGGCCGACCGGGTCAGCCGAGAGGCCGACCGGGTCAGCCGAGAGGCCGACCGGGATGAGCGAGGCCGGCTGGATTGTCGCTGCTGTCCTTGCCGGGCTCGGCCTGCTTGCCTTTGCCTTTCGCGCGCGCCTGCTCGCCGCCTTCGGCTATGAATTGCAGCGCATCGAGCCGCAGCATTCGAACCATGATGAATCGCGGGGCGCCGTCGACGATTTTCGTCGCGACGGACAGGTGGTGCGCGAGGATCGCGCCCGCATCGGTCGCCTGTCCGATCTCGATGAGCTCGAAGTGTCCGATGTCATGGTCCATCGCACCAACATGCGCTCGGTCAATGCCGACAATCCGCCGGAAGCGGTGGTCCGTGAGATCCTGCAGAGCCCGCATACCCGCATGCCCTTGTGGAAGGGCTCGCTCGACAACATCGTCGGCGTGCTGCACGCCAAGGACCTGCTGCGCGCGTTGAACGATGTCGGCAACGACTTTTCCAAGATCGATGTGATGAAGATCGCTTCAAAACCGTGGTTCGTGCCCGATACCACGACGCTGCAGGAACAGCTCAACGCCTTCCTGCGGCGCAAGGCGCATTTCGCTATCGTCGTCGACGAGTATGGCGAGGTCGAGGGGCTGGTGACGCTGGAGGACATCATCGAGGAGATCGTCGGCGAGATCGCCGACGAGCACGATATCGACATGCAGGGCGTCAAGCAGGAAGCCGACGGCTCCGTCGTCGTCGACGGCACTGTGTCGATCCGCGACCTGAACCGCGCGCTCGACTGGGACCTGCCGGACGAAGAAGCCACCACCATTGCCGGTCTCGTCATCCACGAGACGCAATTGATCCCGGACGAGAAGCAGGCTTTCACCTTTCACGGCAAGCGCTTCGTCGTCATGAAGCGCGACAAGAACCGGATTGCAAGGCTGAGGATCAGGCCGGCCGGCGAGATTTAGTTCTGATAGGTTCTTTCGCGGCTAATCAATCCTGGACGTTCGCCGCGCCGGCGTGCACTTTCGACCGGGCTGTCTGGAGGTGACGGTGATCGATCGGCGAACCCTGCTTTTGATGTCGATGGCTTTGTCGACGGCCAGCGCTGCGGCGGCGTCGCGCCGGCTTTCGCCCTCTCCGCAAACTGTCGACTACGGTCCGGCCAGGCTCGACATCCACGCGCGTGCCGGCGCCAGTTCCCTGCCTGTGATCCTTTTCATCCATGGCGGTGCCTGGCGAGCCGGCAATCGCACCAACGTCGACGTCAAGCCGGACTTCCTGCTCGACAATGGCTTCTGCTTCGTCTCGATCGACTACCGGATGCTGCCTGAGGCTGATGTCGCCACCCAGGCCAACGATGTCGAGCAGGCCTATCGCTATGTGCGCGCCAACATCGCCGGATACGGCGGCGATCCGAACCGGATAGCGGTGATGGGCCATTCGGCCGGCAGCCATCTCGCCGCACTGACCGGGCTGCGCGGCGGTCTGCCCGGCGTCGCGGCGCTGGTTCTGAACGATACCAGGGCTTATGACCTGGAAGCGCTTGCGCGGAGCGGCGGCATGACACGGGCCTATGCAAAGGCCTTTCCCGACCCGGCGCAGTGGCGAGCGCTGTCGCCCGCCACCCATGTCGGGAGCCGCAAACATCCGGCGACCTTCATCGCCTATTCGCGCGCAGCGGGTCGTGCGGCAGCCTCACGGGCCTTCGCCGAGCGCCTGCGGGCGACTGGAACGGAGGTGACACTGTTCGATGGCAGCGCCTATTCGCACATGTCGATCAACCGCGATTTCGGCGACGAAGGCGACGCCTTGACCCGTGCGGTGATGATTTTCCTGAAGGCAGCGCTCGTCTGAGATCTACCACCTGGTCTTTTCGTCCGGCGCGGCCGGCTCGATCGCCAGCGCATGGACACCAGCCTTCAATTCGTCGGCCAGCAATGCATTGACCGCGCGGTGGCGCTCGATGCGACTCATGCCGGCAAAGGCTGAGGAGACGATGCGGACGCGGAAATGCGTCTCACCGGTGCCGTCATAGGTGCCGTGATGATCGGAGTCCTGATGGTGATGACCGGCATGCAGATGGCTTTCGTTGATGATGACCAGTCGCTCCGGCAAAAACGCCTTCTTCAACTTGCCTTCCATCGTCGACTGTATGGACATTCGTACTTCCCTTCACCACATATGGCTGGCGCATGACCCCCGAAAATCGGTGCCGTTTGCGCGTCCGGAAGGACGCGCGGCGCCGCCGTCGCGACAAAATTCGCCGATCGCCCGCTTTATGCCGCGATTCAGCGGTTAGGGCGATCATCGCGAAAATGTCAATTCTTGTTTCGCACCGGCGAACAGCCCATAAATGGGTGAGATGAAACCGTACCCCAAATATTTCGAGAAAATTCGCATCCGCCCGGAGAAGGATGCGGAGCTGAAGTCTCGTTCGCCGATCTGCCAGTGGGACGGTTGCAAGGAGGCCGGCACCCATCGCGCGCCGGTCGGGCGCATGAAGGAGGGCGAGTATTTTCAGTTCTGCTTCGATCATGTGCGCGAGTACAACAAGGGCTTCAATTATTTCTCCGGTGTCCCCGATACCGAGATCGCCCGCTTCCAGAAGGAAGCGATGACCGGCCACCGGCCGACATGGAAGATGGGCGTCAACGGCGCCTCGACGCACTCCTCGCCCGATTTCGCCCAGCAGCGTTCCGGCCGCGCCGGCTACTACAACCGCATGCGCGATCCGTTCGACCTGTTCAAAGGCCCGAAGGATCCGCGCGAGGCGCGTGAGCGCAAGGCCAAGCCGCTTGAGGCCAAGGCGCTGGAAACGCTTGGTCTTGATACAAAGGCGACTGGCAAGGACATCAAGGCGCGTTATAAGGAACTGGTGAAACGCCACCACCCGGATGCGAATGGCGGCGACAGAGGTTCGGAAGACCGGTTCCGCGATGTGCTCCAGGCCTATCGCGTGCTCAAGCAGGCAGGATTGTGCTGAGCGACCTTACGGTCCGTGTCGTTTTCCAACTTTCATAAGGTTGGAAAAGGCTCTAAGACCGCCCCCGGACAAAATCGATTGCCGGCGAAATCAGGCGCTTCGCCCGTGGAGACGTTGATAAAGATGAACAAGGTCGATCGCGACATCGCCAACCTGCCCGACACCACCGTGCCGGTGAAGGAGAAATTCGGCTTCGAGTCCAAGATGGTGGTGCCGGCCTATTCGGTGTCGAGCGAGCATGTGCCCGACATCGATCCCGACTATCTGTTCGACAAGAACACGACGATGGCGATCCTCGCCGGCTTTGCCTACAACCGCCGCGTCATGGTGTCGGGCTATCACGGCACCGGCAAGTCGACACATATCGAGCAGGTCGCCGCCCGCCTCAACTGGCCCATGGTGCGCGTCAATCTCGACAGTCATGTCAGCCGCATCGACCTCGTCGGCAAGGACGCCATCGTCGTCAAGGAAGGGCTGCAGATCACCGAATTCCGCGACGGCATCCTGCCCTGGGCCTACCAGCACAATGTCGCGCTGTGCTTCGACGAGTACGATGCCGGCCGTCCGGACGTGATGTTCGTCATCCAGCGCGTGCTGGAATCGTCCGGCCGGCTGACGCTGCTCGACCAGAGCCGGGTCATCCGCCCGCATCCGGCGTTCCGGCTGTTCTCGACCGCCAACACCGTCGGTCTCGGCGATACCACCGGCCTCTATCACGGCACCCAGCAGATCAATCAGGCGCAGATGGATCGCTGGTCGATCGTCACCACGCTGAACTATCTGCCGCACGACAATGAGGTGAACATCGTGCTGGCCAAGGCCAAGCACTATCGCGATGCCAAGGGCAAGGAGATCGTCAACAAGATGGTGCGTGTCGCCGACATGACGCGTTCGGCCTTTATCAATGGCGACCTTTCGACCGTCATGAGCCCGCGCACGGTCATCACTTGGGCCGAGAATGCCGAGATCTTCGGCGATATCGGCATGGCGTTCAGGCTGACCTTCCTCAACAAGTGCGACGAGCTGGAGCGCTCGCTCGTGGCCGAGTTCTACCAACGCGCCTTCGGCCAGGATTTGCCGGAGAGCGCCGCCAACGTGGTTCTGGGCTAACGATTTGGACGGGCGTGCTCGATCGTCCCTGATTGCAGGCATCTTTCTCGCAACCCTGGTTGGTTGTTCGATTGAGACGATCCGACCCGGTACTGATCGAGATTTTTTTCGGAACCTTGACGCTGCTGACGGGAGCGCGCGTCTTAAACAGCTAAGCCAATCGCAGAGTTTCTTCACCCGCGAGATGACCGAGCGCGGCGCGTCCTGCGGGGATGCACGTAACAGCGGTAAAACGGTTCGAGTGGTTTGCGTCTACTCAATTTGTCACAATGGCGGTGCGTGGTCGAGTGCCTGGCAGATCGATATCCGGACCGGGACCATCTCGACGCCGAAAGGCGCTAGTCCAGGAGCGCTAGATCAGGAAGACTGTGCGGGCGATCCAGCGCGGCTCAAAGATATTCAGCAGGCTGCGGTGAAGAAGCTGATACTAGCGGCAGGAGAAGAGGTACTGTAAGTGGCGGGTCCGGGCGACAACACGCGCAACAAGTCGAAGACGGGGTCTGAAGCCGACAGCTTCAAGCGCGCCGTCACCGTCTGCATGCGCGCGATTGCCGGCGACAAGGACCTCGAAGTCGGTTTCGCCAAGGATCGGCCGGCGCTCGCCGGCAGCCGCGCCCGGTTGCCTGAACTGCCGAAGAAAGCCTCGAAGGCTGACATCGCCATCACCCGCGGGCTCGGCGATTCCATGGCGCTGAAGCGCGCCTGCCACGACACGCGCATCCACACCAGGCTGGCGCCGGAGGGCAAGCAGGCCCGCGCCATCTACGATGCGGTCGAGCAGGCCCGCGTCGAGGCGATCGGCTCCCGCGCCATGCAGGGTGTGGCCGACAATATCGGCTCGATGCTCGAGGACAAATACGCCAGGGCCAACCTCATCGACGTCAAGGACAAGGCCGATGCGCCGATCGAGGAGGCGCTGGCCCTGATGGTGCGCGAAAAGCTGACCGGCCGCGCCGTGCCGAAGAGTGGCGAGCGGCTGGTCGACCTCTGGCGCCCTTGGGTCGAGGAGAAGGCAAGTGCCGATCTCGACGGACTGTCGGCAAAGCTCGACGACCAGCAGGCCTTCGCCCGTGTCGTGCGCGAGATGCTGGCTTCCATGGAAATGGCCGAGGAACTCGGCGACGACCAGGAGACCGAAGACTCCGAAGACAACGATGAAAACCAGCCGCAAGGCGAGGAGCAGAGCGAGGAGGGCGGCGAGGACGATTCCGGCTCCGAGCAGTCGCAGTCGGACGATACCGAGGCGTCGTCCGACGACGAGCAATCGGCCGAGACGGAGGCATCCGATGCTACCGCCGATGAGCTGTCCGACGATGACGATGCCGATGCCGAGACGCCCGGCGAGGCGCGCCGCAACGACAATCCCTTCTCCAATCTGTCGAAGGAGATCGATTACAAGGTCTTCACCACCGCCTTCGACGAGACGGTGGGTGCGGAGGATCTGTGCGAAGAGGAAGAGCTGGATCGGCTGCGCGCCTTCCTCGACAAGCAGCTTGCCAACCTGTCCGGCGTCGTCGGCCGGCTGGCCAACCGGCTGCAGCGCCGCCTGATGGCGCAGCAGAACCGGTCCTGGGATTTCGATCTCGAAGAGGGTTATCTCGATCCGGCGCGGCTGGTGCGCGTCGTCATCGACCCGATGCAGCCGCTGTCCTTCAAGCAGGAGCGCGACACCAAATTCCGCGACACGGTGGTGACGCTGGTGCTCGACAATTCGGGCTCGATGCGCGGCCGGCCGATCACCGTCGCCGCCACCTGCGCCGACATTCTGGCGCGCACGCTGGAACGCTGCGGCGTCTCGGTCGAGATCCTCGGCTTCACCACCCGCGCCTGGAAGGGCGGGCAGGCACGCGAGAAATGGCTGAAGGAAGGCAAGCCGCCAAATCCTGGGCGGCTCAACGATCTGCGCCACATCATCTACAAATCCGCCGACCATCCATGGCGGCGGGCGCGGCGCAATCTCGGCCTGATGATGCGCGAGGGCCTGCTCAAGGAAAACATCGACGGTGAGGCGCTGCTGTGGGCGCACAACCGCCTGATCGCCCGGCCGGAGCAGCGCAAGATCCTGATGATGATCTCGGACGGTGCGCCGGTCGACGATTCGACGCTGTCGGTCAATCCGGGCAACTATCTCGAACGGCATCTGCGCGCGGTGATCGAATTGATCGAGACGCGCTCGCCGGTCGAGCTCCTGGCCATCGGCATCGGCCACGACGTGACCCGCTACTATCGCCGCGCCGTCACCATCGTCGATGCCGAGGAACTGGCCGGCGCCATGACCGAGCAACTGGCCTCGCTGTTTGGCGAGGAAAGTACGCGCGACACGCGACGCGGCGGCATGCGGCGCGCCGGATGATTTTTTCGCGGGGCGGCTTTCGGCAGACGCTTTTCGCCGCCACAGCCCTGTTCGTTGCCGGCATCGCCTTGTCGCCTCCCATCGCTGCCGGCACCGTTGCGGTCGAGCCGATCGAAATCTCGGCACGGCTGATAAACCGGTTTCATATCGGCGGTGACGAAAAGCGGTTCGGCCCGCTCGAATTCGTCGGCGGGCTGGAAATGACCTCGCCGTCACGCGATTTCGGCGCGCTGTCGGCGTTTCGCTTCCGCAAGCCCGGCAGTGATTTCATCGGCGTCGCCGATACCGGTTTCTGGTTCTTCGGTACCGTCACCCGTGATGCCGACAAGCGCCCATCCGGCATCCGGAATTTCCGTATGCAGCAGATGGCCGACGAGGCGGGCCAGCTGATCGACGAGAAATGGGAGGTCGACGCCGAAGGCCTTGCGCTCAAGGACGGCATTGCCACGGTCGGCTTCGAGCGCAACCACCGCGTCGCCCAGTTCAGAATAGACCCGGACGACATGAAGCCGCCGTTCAGGCAATTGGACTTCCTGGTTCCAGCCTGGGAACTTCGCCGCAATCGCGGCTTTGAGACCGTCACCCACGCCAATCCTGACGGCCAGCACCAAGGCGGGCTGGTCGTGGTGTCGGAAAAGAGCCTCGACAAGGCAGGCAACATCTATGCGGCTGTTATCGAAGGGCCGCACAAGGGCGTCTTCACCGTCAAGCGCAACGGCAATTTCGACATAGCCGACGGCGCCTTCCTGCCGGACGGCGACCTCTTGCTTTTGGAGCGCAGCTTTTCGATGGCCGGCGGCGTCAAGATGCGGCTGCGGCGCATCTATGGCGAAAGCGTCGAGAAGGGCGCCGTTGCCGACGGGCCGGTGCTGATGGAAGCCGACATGGGCTACCAGATCGACAATATGGAGGGGCTCGACGTCTGGACCCGCGACGACGGCGCGCTGATGGTGTCGCTGGTCTCGGACGACAACCACTCGATGCTACAGCGTAATCTGTATCTGGAATTTCTGCTGCACGAGGATTGAGAGGCGGTCGGCCAAGGACGGTCGATAACAGGCTACAGCTTGGCGCCGGTTGCGGCAGGCCGGGGTCCGTTGGTCGCGATCCAGATGATTTGGCGTGCGCCGCGCTTGCCATTGGCGCGGACTTTGACTTCGTCGACGGCGAAGCCCGCCTGCTTGAGCCTGCGGGTGAAACCGCTGTCGGATCCCTGCGACCACACCGCCAGCACGCCGCCGGGCTTGAGCGCTGCTCTTGCGCTGATCAGCCCGGCTATGCTGTAAAGAGCATCGTTGGCCTTGTGGACGATCCCTTCCGGCCCATTGTCGACGTCGAGCAGGATGGCATCCCAGGCCGAGGCTTCCGATCGTATGATCTGCCCGACATCCGCCTCGCGAACAGTCACGCGCGGATCGTCGAGACAGCCGCCGAACACCGCCGCCATCGGGCCGCGCGCCCACGCCACCACGGCGGGCACCAACTCGGCGACAACGATACCGGCATCGGCGCCAAGCTCGGCGAGCGCGGCGCGCAGCGTGAAACCCATGCCCAGCCCGCCGATCAGGATTTTCGGCTGCCTGCGGCCGGCAATCCTTTGGCAGGACAGCCTCGCCAGCGCTTCCTCGGAACCGCTGAGGCGACTGTTCATCAGCTCGTTCGAGCCGAGCATGATCGAGAATTCAGCGCCGCGTTGTTTCAGGCGCAGCTCATGTCCGCCGTCAGTCGCTTTCGCGGTATCGAGTTGGACCCATGGGATCATGCTTGAGAGCCTGTGAGCATGATCTTTTCCGAAAACCGGTTCCCACTTTCAGGGATCATGCTATGCCGCCAGCGCCGGTTGGCTCCAGCGGGCGGCAAGCAGCCGGTAGGGGATCAGCGCCACCACGGCGATGATCAGCTTCACGCCGAGGTCGCCGAACGCCCATGACACCCAGCGCATGGCCTCGACCGGCAGCACGCCGATCAGCGGCGCGGTTTCGAGCGCAAAGCCATCGTTCGGCCCAGCGAAGGCGAAAGCCGCCGAAAAGGCGATCGTGAAGAACACCGCGGTGTCGAACACCGAGCCGACCAGCGTGCCGACGATCGGTGCCCGCCACCAGCTCTGCCGGCGCAACCGGTTGAACACGGTCACGTCGAGCAGCTGCGCGATCAGGAACGCGGTGCCGGAAGCCGCCGCAATGCGCACCAGCCGGTCGGCAGCCGTTTCGAATTCGATCAGGCCGCAGCGGAACAGCAAGGGCGGGATGACGACCGAGCAGATCACTGCCGCCGTGAAGCCGACAAACACGATCCGGCGCGCCACAGCCGGGCCGTAGCGGCGATTGGCAAGGTCGGTGACCAGGAAGGAGAACGGGTAGGTGAAGGCGCCCCAGGTCAGAATGTCGGCCAGCGAGAGGCCGCCGATTGCACCCTGCAGCGGGAACTGCACGAGGACGTTCGACGCCACCACGACAAGCGCCATGGCCGCAACAAAGGG
Organism: Mesorhizobium sp. WSM4847; assembly: GCF_055811335.1. NCBI lineage: Bacteria > Pseudomonadati > Pseudomonadota > Alphaproteobacteria > Hyphomicrobiales > Phyllobacteriaceae > Mesorhizobium > Mesorhizobium sp. WSM4847. The sequence continues at coordinate 158,232 of NZ_JBVVPY010000013.1, forward strand.
CAGATATCGGGAGAAAAAGCTCATTTTTTTATCCTGGGTAATGGAACCAGCGGGGCGTCATGCCGAGTTCGGACGACACTCCATTGCTGTTTGGCCATCGGATTTCTCCGAAAACCGCTTCGCACTTTTCGGTCCGATGCCGAAGGCGGCTGCCTGAGAAATCAAGCGGCTGGCTGTTCGGCGAGCTTCTTGGCGATCTGCTTCTTCAGCAGCCGCGCGCGCTGCGACAGCTCCTTGGCGTCGGCCTTGGCCAGGAACGCATCAAGGCCGCCGCGATGCTCGACCGAACGCAGCGCGTTGGCCGAAATGCGCAGGCGCACATTCTGGTTCAGCGCTTCCGAGATCAGCGTCACATTGACGAGATTGGGCAGAAAGCGACGCTTGCTCTTGTTGTTGGCGTGGCTCACATTGTTGCCGGACATGACTGCCTTGGCAGTGAGTTCGCAGGTGCGGGACATGGTTCTAAACCTTCAGTTCTCGGTCTGGCCAAACATTCAACCCGCGCCGGGTGGCGCGCGGTTTCGGTCAGGCGGCCTTATGGAAAAAGTTGGCGTTCCATAGTTGCATTTCGGCGATGCGTCAAGCTCCGGCTTGCGCCCGGGTGTGACGACGTCTTTCACATAAAGGCCGAAATTCAGTCTATAAGCGGTCGCACAAGGAGATGCCAGGCTGGAGTTGCGCGCTTCTGCTGAAATCGAGGATCGTTCCCGCCATGCTTCGTTCGTCTCATGCTCTCCTTGCATCGCTCGCCGTGGCGCTGCCGACGACAATTTCTGCCGCCACGCAACAATCCTTCAAGGGCGAGTATACGGTTTCGGTCCACGGCTTCTCGGTGGCCAAGGCAAGCTTTTCCAGCAGTTACGAAGGCGATACCTATTCGATCGAAGGCAGCGTCTCCAGCGCCGGCCTCGCCACAATATTCGACGACACGCGTGGCACGGTCTCGTCGAAGGGCAAGATTTTGGGCAAGCAATTGCAGCCGCAGGCGTTCCGCGCCGACTACAAATCGGGCGACAAGGCATCGATGATCGATATCCAGTTCGCCAACGGCACTGTTACCGCGACCAAGGTCGTGCCTGCGCCGAAGAAGCGCAATTCCAAGAAATGGATACCGCTGGCCGCCAGCCATCTCGCCTCGGTGCTCGATCCAATGGCCGCCACCGTCATCCATGCCGATAGCCTCGACAAGGTCTGCGGCCGCACGGTGAAGCTCTATGACGGCGAGATGCGCGCCGATCTGAGGCTGACCTACGAGTCGAAAGGCTCGACGTCGGTGCGCGGCTACGAGGGCGATACCGTCACTTGCCGGCTGGATTTTGAGCCGGTGGCGGGTTATCGCAAGAACCGCAAATCCCTGGATTACCTGAGAAAGCGCAGCCGCATCATGGTGACGTTTGCACCGGTCGGCCAAACCGGCGTATATGCGCCGATCCACGCCACGGTCGGCACGAAAATCGGCACTCTCACCGTCAGCGCGGAGCGGTTCGAAGCGACAGAATAGGCGCGATCGCGCGCCGCCGGAGACGGACATGGGGCGCGCAACACTGATCGGCTTCTCGGCGGTCGCCATGTGGGCGCTGCTGGCGCTGCTTACGGACGCTTCCGGCGCGGTGCCGCCATTCCTGCTTTCGGCGATCACCTTCACGATCGGCACCGGCGTCGGGCTCGTCGCGCGGCTGTTCATGCCGGCCACCGCCGGGAGCGAGAGAATACCGCCGCAAGTGTGGCTGATCGGCATTGCCGGCCTGTTCGGCTATCACTTCTTCTATTTCACTGCGCTGCGCAACGCGCCGGCGGTGGAGGCGAGCCTCATCGCCTATCTGTGGCCGCTGCTGATCGTGCTCGGATCGGCGCTGATGCCGGGCGAGCGGCTGGCCTGGAACCATGTCGTCGGCGCACTGCTCGGCCTTGCCGGCACTTTTCTGATCGTCACCAAGGGCGGCGGGCTTGCCTTCGACGCGCGCTATGCCTTCGGCTATGCGATGGCCGGCGTCTGCGCCGTGCTGTGGTCGTCCTATTCGCTGTTGTCGCGCCGCTTTCCGTCGGTGCCGACCAGCATTGTCACCTGGTTCTGTGCGGCCACGGCAGCGCTTTCGCTTGTCTGCCATCTGATGCTGGAAGAAACGGTGCTGCCTGTCGGCGCCGGCCAATGGCTGGCCGTGCTCGGCCTCGGGCTAATGCCGGTGGGCGCTGCCTTCTATGCCTGGGATATCGGCGTCAAGCGCGGCAACATCCAGGTGCTGGGCGCGGCAAGCTATGCCGCGCCGCTGCTGTCGACGCTGGTGCTGACATCAGCCGGTTTCGCCGAACCGTCCCTGCGCATCCTCGCCGCCTGCGTGCTGATCACCGGCGGCGCAGCCCTTGCGGCGAAATCGCTGTTCTTGCGCAAGCAGGCTGCGAGCGAGGCAGGGGCGTGATGCCGTTTCCCGGCGGCATCGACGCCAACGCCAATGCGACGCTGCTGTTTTCGCTGGCCGCCGCGGTGATCTACGCCTTCACCATCGACATGCCGCCGAAGCTTGCGTGTTCCGCGGTCAAGACGCTGGCCGTGGCAATGCTTGCGGTGCTGGCATCGCTGCAGGGCGGTCCGTGGCTGCTCATCGCTGCGCTGGCGCTCAGCGCCATCGGCGACGCATTGCTGTCGCGCGACGGTGAAAAGGTTTTTGTCGGCGGGCTGGCCAGTTTTCTCGTGGCGCATGGGCTTTACATCGCGTTGTTCCTGCGCTCCGGCGAGGGGGTCGGGCTGCTCTCGGCCGAGCCGTGGCGCGCGGCGATTGCCGTGGCAATGGCCGTGTTGGCGCTCGCCATGCTTTTTGCGCTCTGGCGCCGTGTCGGCCCCGCCCTGCGCCTTCCCATCAGCGTCTATATCGCGACAATTTTTGCCATGGGCATTTCGGCGCTGACCCTGAGCAATTTCTGGGTCGTCGGCGGCGCCGTGCTGTTCATGGCGTCCGACGGGCTGCTCGCCTCGGAAAAGTTCCTGCTGAGCGCCATCTCGCCGCACCGCGACTGGACGCGCCGCGCGGTCTGGGTGCTGTATTATGCCGCCCAGCTGGCGATCACGATGGGTTTCCTGCTGGGCTAGGACTCCAGCCCGGTTCGGCCAGCTCGAAGGTGGCGAAATCGAAGCCCGGCGCCACGGTGCAGCCGGCCAGCGTCCACTCGCCCAGGCTGCGCGCCGACTGCCACCAGCCTGCCGGCACAACGATCTGCGGCCGCTCGCCCGCCGCCAATGCCGTGCCGAGCACCTGCTCGATCACCGGCCCGTTTTCCCGATGCATCGACAGTGCCAGCGGGGCGCCGGCATAGAAATGCCAGACCTCGGCGGCGTCCTTGACGCGGTGCCAGGCCGACACTTGCTCCTGCTCCAAAAGGAAATAGATCGCGGTCGAATGGCCGCGAGCGCCTTCCGCGCCATCGCGAAAGGTCTCGGCATACCAGCCGCCTTCCGGATGCGGTTTCAGGCCGAGCGCCGCGATGATTTCGGCGGAACTGGTCATTTTCCTCAGACCTTCATGGATGCCAGACCATCAACGGTGCTCAGAAATTATCCTTGCGCTTGCGTATTTCGGCGAACACTTCGGCGTCGGAGGCGTTCTCCATGCCGAGATGCTTGCGGATTGCCGGATCGTGCCAGCGCAGGAACGGATTGGTCGACAGTTCCTCACCGATCGTGGTCGGCAGCGTCGGCTTGCCGTCGGCGCGCAGCGCTTCGATTTTCGCGGCGCGCTCCTTCAATGCCGAATTGGTCGGGTCGACGGTCAGCGCGAAGCGGGCGTTGGAAAGCGTGTATTCATGGCCGCAATAGACGACCGTCTCGGCCGGAAGCGCCGCGAGCTTCTTCAACGAATCGTACATCACCGGCGGCTTGCATTCGAACAGCCGGCCGCAGCCAAGTGCGAACAGCGTGTCGGCGGTGAACGCCACTTTGGACGCCGGCAGATGATAGGAGACATGGCCCGCCGTGTGGCCGGGCGTGGCGATCACGTCTATCCTCTCCTCGCCGAGGTGGATGACCGAACCCTGCTCGACGGTTTCGTCGATGCCGGGGATTTTTGCCTTTTCCGCTTCCGGTCCGACGATGCGCAGCTTGAAGCGCTCCTTCAGCGCCAGATTGGCCTCGACATGGTCGACATGGTGATGGGTGGTCAGGATCATCGTCGGCGTCCAGCCGGTACGCTCGATCGCGGCCAGAATCGACGCCTCCTCGGGCGCGTCGATGATCGCGGTCTGGCCGCTTTTCGGGTCATGCACCAGCACACCGAAATTGTCGCTGCGGCACATGAATTGTTCGATTTCAACCGGCATCGCATCTCTCCACGAGAGCGCCGCGCGTCCAGTTGGACGCACAAAGGACGCTTCTGACACTTTTTACCTGCTGCATCGTGTCATCCGAAATCGAAACCGATTTCTGGCCGATGCAGCAGTCGCCGCAGACATAGGGCGCTTGCCCGCGGATGTCATCCGTCTTTGTAGAACTGGGCGCCTTTGTTGAACTTGGACAGCATCGAAGATAGCGTGCCGCGCATGCATTCCGATATCGTCGACCTTCGCTCCTTTTATTCGACCACGCTCGGGCGATTGGCCGAACGCTCGATCACCATGGCGTTGTCCTCGATATGGGCTGTCGTGCCCAATGAGCGGCTGGTCGGCCTCGGCTACACCTTGCCGTGGCTGGAGCGGTTCGGCACCGATGCCGAACGTGTCTTTGCCTTCATGCCGGCGACACAAGGCGCGGTGGTCTGGCCGGCCACCGGGCCGACCGCGACCGCGCTGGTCTTCGATGAGGAATTGCCGTTGGTCGATGCCTCCATCGACCGCATGCTGCTCGTCCATTCACTCGAACATGCCGAGAACCCGCGCGAGACGCTGAACGAAATCTGGCGGGTGCTGTCGCCCGCAGGCCGCGTCGTCATCGTCGTGCCCAACCGGCGCGGTGTCTGGGCCCGTTTCGAGCATACGCCGTTCGGCAGCGGCCGGCCTTTCTCGCGCGGCCAGCTCACCGAATTGCTGCGCGAAGCGAATTTCACGCCCGCGGCCTGGTCCGACGCCCTGTTCTTCCCGCCATCGCGGCGACGCTTCATGATGCGGTTCCACAATGTGCTGGAGCGCGCCGGCCGCAGGTTCTGGCCGATCTTTTCCGGCGTCATCGTCGTCGAGGCGCAGAAGCGGCTCTATCAGGGTGTGCCGGTCGTCCAGCGCGCCTCTCGCCGCGTCTTCGTGCCGGTTTTCTCGCCGCATGGCGCCACAAGGCTCGGCCGGATATCGCCGACCGGGAACGCGCCGTCGCCGGGCCGTCGATGACGTTTTCGTGATCGGAATCACGCTTTTTCCCACCTATCTGTCGTGGGCGGGTTTGCTACCCGATTGATTCGACTTGCTCACCGGTTTCAGCACCGCTTGCGAAGGGTCTTCATCAATGGCTGATCATCCGGATTTCGAGGCCAGCGCCAAGCCGATTGCCGCGTCGGTCGAAGCCAGCAGCCTGCGCGACCAGCTGGCGACAATCAGGCTGGCGCTGGCGAAGTCGCCGATCCGCAAACAACTGCTCTGGGCCTGCCTCGGCATAGTCGCCGTCATTGTGGCAACCTCGATCGGGCAGGTTCTGCTCAATCGCTGGAACGAGCCCTTTTACGACGCGCTGGCTCGGCGCGACATGCAGGGTTTCCTGCACCAGCTGCTGGTGTTTTCCGCCATCGCCGGCGGGCTTGTGGTGCTCAATGTCGGCCAGACCTGGCTCGACCAGACGATCCGGCTGAAGCTGCGTGAGGCGTTGACCGTCGATCTGATCGGTGAATGGATGCGGCCGGCGCGGGCTTTCCGGCTCGCCAACGCCGGCGCCATCGGCGTCAACCCCGACCAGCGCCTGCAGCAGGATGCCGGGCATCTCTCCGATCTTTCGACAGGTCTCGGCATAGGGCTATTGCAGTCGTTCATTCTGCTTGTTTCGTTCGTCGGCGTCCTTTGGTCGCTGTCTTCCGGCTTCGTCTTCCATGTCGGCGGCTATTCGCTGGCGATTCCGGGCTACATGGTGTGGGCCGCAATCCTCTATGCCGGCACCGCCTCCTGGCTGAGCTGGCTGGTCGGACGGCCGCTCATCCGCTTCAACAGCGACCGCTATACGCGCGAGGCGGAGCTGCGCTCCTCGGTGGTCCGCGTCAACGAGAATGTCGATGCCATCGCGCTTGCGCACGGCGAGGCCGACGCGCGACGGCGGCTTGAGCTCGACCTCGGCACGGTGCTGGGCGCGATACGGCGCATCTACAGCGCCCAGATCAATCTTTCCTGGGTGACCGACACCTATGGCTGGATCACTGTCGTCGCGCCGATCCTCGTCGCCGCGCCGGTCTATTTCGCCGGTGACATCAGCTTCGGCGGGCTGATGATGGCTGTCGGCGCCTTCAACCAGGTGCATTCCTCGTTGCGCTGGTTCATCAACAATATCGGCGGCATCGCCGATTGGCGCGCCACGCTGATGCGCGTCGCCGATTTCCGCATCGCGCTTGCTGAAACGGATGTGCTCCACCACAGCGAGAGGCGCATCGAGTTCGGTGAAAATCCGGACGGCAGGCTGACATTCGACAAGCTCGAAATTGCGTCGCGGGATGGATGCACCAAGCTCGCCGAGCCCCAAGTCGAGATCCGCGCCGGCGAGCGCGTCATGATCACCGGAGATCCGCGCGCCGGCAAGACGCTGTTCTTCCGCGCCATTGCCGGTCTGTGGCCGTGGGGAAGCGGGCGGATCGGCATGCCGGCCGGAGAGGTGCCGGCCTTCGTTCCCCGAAAACCCTATTTCCCGCTCGGCACGCTGCGCGAGGTGCTCGACCACGCCGATGCCGCGGTCAGCGACGCCGAGATCTCGGCGGTGCTTGCCGAGGTCGGTCTCGGGCGGCTGTCATCCTCGCTCGACCGGTCGGCGCGCTGGGAGCGCGAATTGAGCGATGACGAGCAGCGCCTGCTTGCCTTTGCCCGGCTGGTCTTGCGGCAGCCGAAATGGGTGATCATCGACGAGGCTTTGGACACGTTCGACGGCGCGACGCTGCGGCGGGTGCTGTCGATGCTGGAGGCGCGTCTTGCCGACGCCGCGATCCTCAATATCGGCCGTGGCCAGCACAACATTGAATTCTTCCCGCGCTCATTGGCGATCGTGAAAGATTTCGAGCGACCGGCTCTCAAGCCAGTCCGTGTCAGGGCCGGCGCGATCGAACCACCCCCGGCCGTCGCCAAAGCCCGCCAACAGGCATAGCCGGCCGCAAGCTTTATTTTGCCGTGATCGCGGCGAAAGATTGCCGGCATCGTTCGGAAGCCTGCGGCGTTGGATTCATGCGACACGCTTTGAGTCTTTGCTTCGATGCTTGTCGTTACCCCAAAACCGCTGCGCGCTTTTGGGCGACCTGCGTCAGCCTGCTTGCCTGCCTTGCCCGTGCCCAGGCAGCACCTTTGGCCGCGCCTGCCGACACCATTGCCGTGGACGTCGAACTGGTGCTGGCGGTCGACATCTCGCACTCGATGGACGAAAAGGAATTCGCCCTGCAGCGCGCCGGCTATGTCAAGGCGCTGCGCCACCCCGACTTCATCAATGCGGTGCGTTCGGGCGTGAACGGCCGCATTGCGCTGGCCTATTTCGAATGGGCAGGCACCGTCCGCGACGACGCCGTCATTGCCTGGCAGGTCATCGACGATGCCGAGAGCGCCGAGGTATTCGCCGGCAAGATCGAGGCGCGCCCGTTCAGGAGCTTTCGCGGCACCTCGATTTCCAGTGCGCTCGCCTTCGGCGCGAAGCTTTTGGATGGAGCCGCCTTCGACGCGACGCGCAGCGTCATCGACATCTCAGGCGATGGCCCCAACAATATCGGGATGCCCGTCGCCACGACACGCGACGCCGCGATAGCAAAGGGCATCGTCATCAATGGCCTGCCGATCCTGATCAGCCCGTCGCCCAGCTTCAGCCATCTCGACCAATACTATGCGGAGTGCGTCACAGGCGGGCCAGGCTCCTTCGTGCTGCCGGTCTATGCCGCTTCGGAATTCGTGACCGCCATACGCCGCAAGCTGGTCCTCGAGGTCAGCGGTGTTACCGATCCTAATGCCGGTCCCGGGGCCGATCCCGGGTCCGTCCCGGTCGACGCGGCAGCACCGGTCGACTGTTTGCAAGGCGAGCGCGGTCGGCGGTTTTTCTCCGATCCGTATTTTCCGGAACTTGATCGTTAGACCTCAACGAATGGCGATCAGTCCCAGATGTCTCCGGACTCGGGCCGGCTGGCCGAAGCGACGGGTCGCCGTTATCGCTTCAGCAGGAACACCGCCTGCTGGCCAAAGAAATTCCAGAACCACCATGGCATCGACAGGCCGATTTTCTGGCCATTGGCGTCGAGCGCGGTTGCCTTTTCCACCGTTGCGCCGAGCTCTTCGCAGAGATTGACGAAGTCGCGGATGGTGCAGAAATGGATGTTGGGCGTGTCGTACCAGGAATAGGGCAGGTCCTTGGTCACCGGCATCCGCCCTTCGATGAACAGCGAAAGGCGTACCCGCCAGTGGCCGAAATTGGGGAAGGAGACGATGGCGTGCTTGCCGATCCTGAGCAACTCGTCAAGCACCAGCTTCGGGTTGCGGGTCGCCTGCAAGGTCTGCGACAGGACGACGAAATCAAAACCCTTGTCGGGATAGAATTTGAGGTCCTTGTCGGCGTCGCCCTGGATGACGGACAGGCCGCGCGCCACGCATTCGTTGACGCCGCGCTGCGACAGTTCCATCCCACGGCCGTCGACCTGCTTCGTTGCCTGCAGCAATTCGAGCAGCAGGCCATCACCGGAGCCGACGTCCAGCACCCGCGACTGCGGCGGGATGAGATCGGCGACGACTTCGAGGTCGACGCGCTGGGCGTGGTTGACACTCATGATCGTGCCTCTTGACTGGCGCATGACCTTGACCCGAAAAGTCTGCAACTTTTCGGGGTCATGCGCTGAGCCCTCTGGCGCGGGCCGCCGACGCGATGAAGCCGTTGATGGCCGCGAACAGCTCCGGCTCGTCGAGCAGGAAGGCGTCGTGGCCGCGATCGGTCTCGATCTCGACGAAAGACACCGAGGCGCCGGCCGCGTTCAGCGCATGAACGACCGAGCGGCTCTCCTCGGTCGGGAACAGCCAGTCGCTGGTGAAGGAGACCAGGCAGAAACGGGTCTTGGTGCCGGCAAAGGCGTCGGCGAGCCGGCCGCCATGGTCGGCGGCAAGGTCGAAATAGTCCATCGCCCTGGTCATGTAGAGATAGGAGTTGGCGTCGAAGCGGTCGACGAAGGTCATGCCCTGATGGCGCAGATAGCTCTCGATCTGGAAATCGGCGTCGAAACCGAAGGTGAGTGCTTCACGATCCTGCAGGTTGCGGCCAAACTTCCGGTGCAGGGCCGCCTCCGACAGATAGGTGATGTGAGCGGCCATCCGCGCCACGGCCAGCCCCTTTTCTGGACGCTTGCCCTGCTCGAAATATTTGCCGCCATGCCAGTCGGGATCGGCCATCACCGCCTGCCGGCCGACCTCATGGAAGGCGATGTTCTGCGAGGAATGACGCGCGCCGGTGGCGATCGGCAGCGCCGAGAAAACGCGCTCCGGATAGCTCGACGCCCATTGCAGCACCTGCATGCCGCCCATCGAGCCGCCGAGCACCGAGAACAGCTTTTCGATGCCGAAATGGTCGACCAGCATCAACTGCGCCCGCACCATGTCGCGGATGGTGATGATCGGCAGGTCGAGCCCGTACGGCTTGCCGGTGGCGGGATTGGTCGAGGCGGGGCCGGTCGAGCCGAGGCAGCCGCCGATGACGTTCGAGCAGATGACGAAGAAGCGGCTGGTGTCGATGATCTTGCCGGGGCCGATCAGCACTTCCCACCAGCCCGGCTTGCCGGTCACTGGATTGGTGCTGGCGACATGCTGGTCGCCGGTCAGTGCATGGCAGACGAGGATGGCGTTGGAGCGGGCGTCGTTGAGCGTGCCGTAGGTCTTGTAGGCGATCTGGAACGGCGACAGCAGCGTGCCGGCATCGAGCTTGAGCGGCTTGTCGGCGCCGAACCGCAACACCGGGCTCGACGGCTCGTCGGCCTCGTTGTTGGTTCTTTTCGTGCGCAGCGCGACCATCGCATCCTCTTACATTAACCCATCGTGTTTTCCGAAAGTCGATTAAGATTTTCGGGTCGATGCGACTGTCCGGCCGGCTGCGGACAACAAAAAAACCGGCATTGCCTTCGCAAAGCCGGTTACAAGATGCAAACGGCCCTTTAGCGAGTTGTTTAACGTGGCTGCAAGCCGACCGGCCAAATCACCACGGGATTTCGCCTTCTTCTAGGACCGGCGCGCCTCGCCGTCAACGGCCAGCCACGCACCGATCATTGCCGCCTCTCGACATTCCAGGCCACGGCTTGTATTTCCGCGGCGGCTTCCAGTGTGGCGGATCCGAAATTCGCATCGCGTTGGAGCAGCGGAAGCGTTCTCGACGGATTTTTGCAATATGAACCAAGTATCGGATCAGGCACGTCCAACGCCCCGCGCGGGGATCATGGACATCGAAGCCTATGTGCCGGGCAAAAGCACGGCGCCGGCCGGCGTTGCCAAGGTCCACAAATTGTCGTCGAACGAGAACCCGCTCGGCCCCTCGCCGAAAGCAATAGAAGCCGCGCGCGACGTCGCGGCCAAGCTCGACATATATCCCGACGGCACCGCCAGGCGCCTGCGGGAGGCGATCGCCGAGGTGCATGGCCTCAACCCGGCGAACATAGTTTGTTCCAATGGTTCCGACGAGATTCTGGGCCTGCTTGCGCAGACCTATCTCGCGCCGGGCGACGAGGCTGTGATCACCGAACACGGATTCATGGTCTACAAGATCTACATCCAGTCGGCAGGTGCTGTCCCGGTCTCGGTCAAGGAAACCAAGGAGCGCGCCGACGTCGATGCGATCCTCGCTGCGGTGACGCCGCGTACGCGGATCATTTTCCTCGCCAATCCCAACAACCCAACCGGCACCTATTTGCCGTTCCAGGAGGTGCGCCGCCTGCATGCTGGCCTGCCTCGAAACGTGCTTCTGGTGCTGGATGCAGCCTATGCCGAATATGTCCGCCGCAACGATTATGAAGCCGGCGTCGAACTGGTGGCTGGTGCGGAAAACGTGGTTATGACCCGCACCTTCTCCAAGCTCGGCCTTGGCGGTGCGCGGATCGGCTGGATGTACGCGCCGATGCATGTCATCGATGCGATCAACCGGGTGCGGGGTCCCTTCAACGTCAACGCGACGGCAATCGAGGCCGGCATTGCCGCGATCCGCGACCGCGCCCATGTCGAGCGAAGCGTGGCGCATAACGAGACCTGGCTGACCTGGGTCAGCGAGGAATTGACCAGGCTCGGACTGCGGGTGACGCCGAGCGTCGGCAATTTCGTCCTCATCCACTTTCCCGAGGACAAAAAACATTCTGCGGCAGCCGCGGACGATTACCTCTGTGCGCGCGGCTACATATTGCGGCGCGTTTCCGGTTACGGCTTCCCAAATGCGCTGCGCATGAGCATCGGCACCGAAGAGGCCAATCGCGGCGTTGTCGCCGCCCTCGCGACATTTCTGAAAAGCTAGAACACCATGACATCACCGATGTTCGAAAAGATCGCGCTGGTCGGCATCGGCCTGATCGGCTCGTCGCTGGCCCGCGTCATCCATCGGGGAGGCCTTGCCGGTCACGTCGCCATCTCGACGCGCAGCGAAACGACGCTGGCGCGGGCGAAGCAACTCGGCCTCGGCTCCTCCTACACGACTGATGCGAAAGAGGCGGTCGGCGATGCCGACCTGGTCATCGTTTCGGTGCCGGTCGGTTCTTCAGGCGAGGTCGCCGAGGAAATCGCGCCGGCGCTGAAGCCGGGCGCCATCCTCACCGATGTCGGCTCGACCAAGGCGTCCGTCATCGCGCAGATGCAGCCGCATGTGCCTGCCGGCGTGCATTTCATTCCCGGCCATCCGCTGGCCGGCACTGAAAAATCGGGTCCGGACGCCGGCTTTGCCGAACTGTTCGAAAACCGCTGGTGCATCTTCACGCCGTTGCCCGGCACCGATCCGGCCGCCTTGGAAAAGCTCTCGGAATTCTGGCGCCGTTGCGGCTCCAACATCGATACGATGGATCCCCAGCATCACGACATGACATTGGCCATCGTCTCGCACCTGCCGCACATCATCGCCTATAACATCGTCGGCACCGCCGACGACCTGGAGTCGGTGACCAAGTCCGAGGTCATCAAATATTCGGCCTCCGGCTTTCGCGACTTCACGCGCCTTGCCGCTTCCGACCCGACGATGTGGCGGGACGTCTGCCTGCACAACAAGGATGCCATCCTCGAAATGCTGGCGCGGTTCTCGGAGGATCTGGCCTCGCTGCAGCGGGCGATCCGCTGGGGCGACGGCGAAAAGCTGTTCGACCTGTTCACCCGCACCCGCGCCGTGCGCCGCTCGATCATCGAGGCCGGCCAGGACATCGACGTGCCGGACTTTGGCCGGCAGGCAGTCGAGCATCCGGCCAAGGGATAGAGCATCGGACCCCGTACCGGTTTTAGGTGAAATCCGATGCTCAAGCAAAAGATAGAGGGCGGTACCATCCGATTTGAAGGCCGCCTCGCGCTCAATCCGGCCAGTGAGCTGCCATCATCGCCAGTGTCTCGGCCCTGTCCGGCGCGCCCAGCCTGCCGCCGAAGCGCAGGCATTTGAGCGCGGCGGCGGTGCTGGCAAACCGCAATGTCCGTTCGATCGGCATCGCCTCGGCCAGCCCGACGGCAAAGGCGCCGTGGAACACGTCGCCGGCGGCAAGTGTATCCACTGCCTTGATCCTTGGCGCCGCGACATGGCGCACCGACGCCACCGAGTGGTCGAACCACCAGCTTCCCGCTGCGCCGCCGGTCACCGCTACGAATGCATCGGTGCGTCTGGCCAGCGCTTCACAGGCCTCCTGCGGGCCTTGCTCCTCGCCGCAGAGGATGAACGCCGCCGGCTCCGACGCGACGATGTGCGAGGCGAGCGGAAACAGCCGTTCCAGCACGGCCCGTGGCGCGGTGTCGGCATCGAGTATGGCTGGACGGCCGTTTGCGCGCGCCGCCGTCAGGGCCAGAGCTGCCGCGCCCGGCCAGCGCACGTCGACCAGGACGGCGTCGAATGCGGTGAGATCCTCAGTGGGGGGCGCTTCGGGGTCGGCCTGCGCGAGCTTGTCATAGAACGGAACAATAATGCGCTCGCCATGCGTGTCGACCAGGATGGCCGACAGTGCCGACCGCGCCCCGGCGACGCGCCGGACAAAGCTGCAATCGACGCCTTCGGCCTCAATGCCTGCGACCAGCTGATCGCCGACGAGGTCGTCTCCCGCGCTCGCCCACAGCGATACCTCCGCGCCGAGGCGGCGTGCGGCGCAGGCCGCACTCGAAGCCATGCCCGAGGCGATCTGGACGCCGTCGGACGCGATGAACTTGCCCTGACGCGCCGGAAGCGTGTCGACGCGAAGGATCGTATCGAGCGTCAGCGCGCCAACACTCAGGAGCTTCACCGGGCGGTTCATCTATCTTCCTGTTTGGCCATAGTCTTTCCGAACTGGAGGTTCGCAATCATCGCCTAATCGACCGGCTTGATGCTGCCCAGAGGGATAAAACCGAGCGAGGCCTTGCCCTTGACGATCTTGAGCGGCATCGACGGTTCGTTGCCAAGCAGCGCCAGCCCGGCAAAGCCGGTTTTGATCTGGCTCTTCTGCTCGGGAATGGCTTTGCCGAGGATTTCCGCCACCGCCTTCGGATCGCTGAGCCTGATCATCAAATCGGCGTCGATCAGCCCGTCGGCATCGACCGAGACCGGCCCGGAAACGGTGACGCGCGCGCTTCCCGACGACAGATCGAGCTTGCCGATATCCACCGCCTGGCCGCGCAGGCTCTCTGTTTGTGTCTTGATCAGCGCCACGCCGTTCTTCAGCGTCACGTCGCCGCTGCCGTCGAGCGGCGGCAGCACGCGGCCATCGATCGCGCCCGGATCGATTTCGAGATCGGTAAAACCCCCGGCATAGTCGATGTCCTGGCCGTTCGGACGCAATTCTCCGACCGCTGTCCCAGCGCTGAACAGCTCGACCGGGTCTGTGCCATCGGCGGGATCGGTCTGGGCTGACAGAGCCTCTGCCTCCAGTGAAACGCGCCGGGGCAGGGGCCAGGACAGTTTGACGTTCGCTCGCAGATTATCCCAGTCGATCCACAGCGGCGCCATCCCCGGCACGGCGGTCCTGAGCGGCCCCTGCAGGTCGGCGCCAGGGGACAGGATCTGGGTGATGTGCGTGACTGCCTTGAGGCTGCCGAGCGAGGCGGCGACGTTCCTGCTGTCGTCCTGATAAGCCAGGCTGTCGCAGGTAACGGCGAAGCTTAAGGGGTAGCCGCTGACCGTGAGATTGACGCAGTCAGCCTCGATGCCATTGCCGTTGAACTCGGCCACCGCTTTGCCGGCTTCGCTCTTGACCTTGTCTGCCAGGTAGAACCAGCCGGCGCTGTAGAGGCCAAACAGCACGACGATGAAAACGCCGAGCCAGAACAGCCGGCGGAGAAAATTCGGCGGGCGTTCGTCATTTGACGTCATGCTGCGGCTCTCGTTGGCGCGTGTTGCAGAGGTGTCGTTTCCGGCAAGATCGGGTAGACGGAGACGGATTGAAAAAACACCGATTCCAGTGCGGTGCTGCAACCAGGCTTGGCGATATGGGCGATTTTTGGGTTTTTGGCTACGGCTCGCTGATCTGGCGGCCGGGATTTGCGCATGTCGAGACGCGGCGGGCCCGCCTCCATGGCTATCGCCGCTCGCTGTGCGTCTACTCCTTCGTGCATCGCGGCACGCGCGAACGGCCCGGCCTGGTGCTCGGCCTCGACCGTGGCGGCTCCTGCATCGGGCTGGCTTTCCGCGTCCCCGGCGATCTGCGCAACGAGGTCATCACCTATCTGCGCGAGCGCGAACTGGTCACCAATGTCTATCTTGAGCGCATGCTTAGCATTCGCCTCGACAAGGGGGGCACGCGTGAGGCCGACAAGGGTTGGGGCGAGAATGGCGGCGAGACGGACGGAGGCGAGACGGTCGAGGCTGTCGCCTATGTCGTCGACCGTACCCACGAGCAATATGCCGGTGCGCTCGATGCGGCCGATGCGGCGAGCGTCGTTCGCGGCGCCGTCGGCCAGTCGGGAAAGAATGAGGACTATGTGTCCAGCACGCTGGAGCACCTCGAGGCGCTGGGGATCCGCGACCATTGGCTGGAAGAGGTGGCGAAACGGATCGCGCCTTTGTGAAGCGCTGGTCGGTGGAAAAGTCGGCCGGCCCTTTGACGTTGGTGCGGCCCGCCATAGGTTAAGCCGGTCACGGGGCTTTTCGCCCGCTTCTTTCCATTCCCCACGGAGATCAGTCTTGCAGAAACGTCGTCTCGGTCAAACCGACCTGTCCCTCGCGCCGCTGGTTCTGGGTGGCAACGTCTTCGGCTGGACCGCCGACGAGAAAACCTCTTTCGACCTGCTCGACCGGTTCGTCGGCGCCGGCCTCAACGCCATCGACACCGCCGATGCCTATTCGCGCTGGGTTCCCGGCAACAAAGGCGGCGAATCCGAAACGATCATCGGCAAATGGATGAAAAGCCGCGGCAATCGCGACAAGGTTGTGGTGATCACCAAGGTCGGGTCGGACATGGGGCAGGGCAGGAAAGATCTCTCCGCGGCCTATATCGAAAAGGCCATCGATGCGTCGCTGAAGCGGCTGCAGACCGATGTCGTCGATCTCTATCTGTCGCACTGGCCCGACCCGGCCACCCCTTACGAGGAAACGCTTGGCGCCTATCAGAAGCTGCTCGACAAGGGCAAGATCCGCCACGTCGGCGCCTCCAATCTCGATGCCGGCCAGTTGCGCGCCGCGCTCGACGTGGCAAGCTTGCGGGGCCTGCCGCGCTATTCGGTGCTGCAGCCGGAATACAATCTCTACGATCGCGCCTCTTTCGATGGACCGCTGCGCGATCTGTGCATGGCCGAGGATATCGGCGTCATCACCTATTTCAGCCTCGCCAAGGGGTTTTTGAGTGGCAAGTACCGCAGCGAAGCCGATCTCGGCAAAAGCGCGCGTGGCGACGACGTGAAGAACTATCTCAACGCGCGCGGCACGCGCGTCCTGGCGGCACTCGACGCTGTGTCGGCGCGTCACTCGGCCAAGCCGGCGGAAGTGGCGCTCGCCTGGGTGACTGCGCGGCCCGCAGTCACCGCGCCTATCGCCAGCGCCACGACGCTGGACCAGGTCGACAGCCTCGTCCGCGCCGCATCATTGGTGCTCAGTCCGGACGATATCGCCGAGCTCGACAGCGCGAGCGCATAGACGCCAGCGCGAAGCGGCGGCTTGATCAAACAGCAGCCAAGAACCCTGCGTGGCCTGCGCCGGAAGGCTCCCTGCACGATCGTTCAAGACGCCCTGGTGTGCCCTGCCATACCCTTGCCGGCATCGCGCCTGGATACTGGTATACAGATGGCCGAACAGGTCTTTTCCCATCCGGAACTATGGCAGCAATTGCTCGCGCTTGTGCTGGCATCGGCGGTTGTGATGGGCAGTCCGGGGCCGGCGACGATAAGCGTCACCGCCGTCGGCGCCGCCTTCGGCCTGCGCGATGCGCTCCGCTATGCCTCGGGCATCATTCTTGGTACGGTCGCCGTGCTTTTGGTCGTGGCGACGGGCATTACGACCATGCTCGCCTCTGTGCCGACGCTCACACCGCTCCTGGCAGTGGCATCCGCAGCCTACATCCTCTACCTCGCCTTCAAGATAGCAACGGCCCCGCCTCTGGCCGTGCGTAGCGGCGGGGCGGCGCGTCCCACATTCCTCGGCGGGTTTCTTCTGGCCGTCGCCAACCCGAAAGCCTATGTGGCGATTGCCGCCGTATTTGCCGGCACGTCGTCCGCCGGTGAGCTCGATGCAGGGCTCAGGTTGGCGGTCCTCGCTTCGATGATCGTCGCCATCCATGTCCTGTGGCTTCTCGCCGGGGCAGCGTTTGCGCGGTTCCTGCGCAAGCCGCTGGCCTCGCGGATCATTAATCTGACGTTCGCGGCAACACTGGTGTTGACCACGGCGCTGGCTGTGATTCGCTAGGGGACAGTGCCGCAAGCTTAGATGGTCAGGTCGGGGTATCGGAGCCAAGTTCCCCCAGCCGCTTCACCGCCGTCGGCGGCATTGGCGGCGGGTTTGGCGCCTGGGACGCCTCGATGAGCAGCTGGTCGCAGGCGGCTTCCGTCTCGCCGATCAGCCGTTCCATGAATTCTTGCTTGCCCAAACCCGCCGGGATCGGCGGCAGGAAGCGGGCCTTGATCGTGCCGGGATAGCGCAGGAATTTCCGCCGCGGCCAGTAGAGGCCGGCGACATGGGCGACCGGCACCACCGGAATGCCAAGCTGGGTATAGAGCTCGACGATGCCGTATTTATAGGCCGGCTCGTCGCCCGGCGCCCGGCGCGTGCCCTCGGGATAGATGATCAGCTGGCGGGGATTGCGCGCCAGCTCCTGCCTGGTCGCGGCGACCACCGCTTTCAGCGCCTTCGAGCGGCTGCCGCGGTCGACCGGGATCATCCGCATTTTCAGGATGTACCAGCCGAAGAACGGGATCCAGGTCAGTTCCCGCTTGAGGATGTAGATCGGATCCTGCAGGAACGGGAAAAAGGCGATCGCGTCCCAGAAGGACTGGTGCTTCGGCGCCAGGATGAAGGAACCCTCGGGCAGGTTTTCCTGGCCGGTGATCTCACTTTTGGTGCCGGCGATCTTGTCATAGAGCCACATGCTGGTGTGTGACCAGAATTTCGGCACGAACCAGGCACGGTGGCGCGGAGACAGGAAATAGTACGGGGTCCAGAGGATCATCTGGACGATCAGATTGACGTAGAAGACGAAGTTGAACGCCAGCGAGCGGACATAAAGCATGCAGGAAGAGCCCGGTGAGGAGGTGTGCGTTGGTTACACCAAGCGCGGGCAAAAAGGAAACCGTGCGATGGCCGGAGATCGATCCGCCTTGATGAAGCCGCGGCCCGTTCGTCAGGCCTGCCACGTCTCTTGCACCAGCCGTTTCTTCAGGCGTGGGGCGGCGAAATCGAGAAACGCACGCAGTTTCACCGGCAGCAGGCCATTGCCGGCATGCACCAGGCTGACCGGCCATGGCTGCGGCTCGAATGCCTCCAGCATGGTGCGGAGGGTGCCCGACCGCACTGCAGCTGCGATCTGGTAGGAAAGCACCCTTGTTAACCCGATGCCGGCAATCGCGGCATCGATCGCCGCTTCCGCGGTGTTGACCCGAAGTCGTGAGCGGATCGGAACGGTGAGGTCGGTCTTGCCCGTGGCAAAAGTCCATGCGGCGGGAGCGGTGAGCCCCTCGAAGGTGACGCAGTTGTGTGCTGCGAGGTCTTTCGGCGCCTCCGGCGTGCCGTGCTCGGCCAGATAGGCCGGGCTCGCGCAAACAACGCGCCGGATCGAGCCGATGCGGGTGGCCACAAGGCTGGAGTCGGGAAGCTGGCCGATGCGGACGGCGAGATCGATGTGCTCCTCGGTCAACTGGGTTATCCGGTCCGCAAGCATCAGCCGAATAGCCACGTCGGGGTAGGCAGCGAGAAAGCCGGTGACGACCGGCAGCACATGCAGGCGGCCAAAGACGATCGGTGCGGTGATGATCAGTTCGCCTGTCGGGGCGCTGTATTCGCCGGCGGCAGTCCGCTCGGCCTCGCCGACCTCGTCGAGAATGCGACGGCAGGCAGCGAGGTAGGCGTGACCTGTGTCGGTCAGCGTCAGCTGCCGCGTCGAGCGATTCAGAAGACGCGTCTTCAGATGCCGCTCCAGGTCGGAGACCTTGCGGCTGACCGTTGCAAGCGGGATGCCGAAACGGCGTCCGGCGGCCGAAAGGCTGCCGGCCTCCGCCGCGGCGACAAAAAGCGACATGGCCTCGAGGCGATCCATATTTCTCACGGAAAATGGAAGGATAGGTTGCAAATATGGCATCTACATCCGAGCGATGGAAGGGGCCATGTTTTGGCGGCGAGCTGATCAACGAGAAGGAATGCCGATGCCCCGTATCCCTACACCAGCGTCCATAGAGGCCGCGCCTGCTGCGTCGCAGCCGATGTTACATGCCGTCGAGAAGCAACTCGGCGTCGTGCCTAACCTCTTCAGGCTTGTTTCCAATAGCCCGGCTGCGCTTGAAGGCTATCTCAGCCTGTCTGGAGCGCTTGCCAAAGGCCGACTGCCCGCGCCGACGCGCGAGCGCATTGCTCTGGCGGTTGCCGAGGTCAATGGCTGCAACTACTGCCTTTCCGCTCACACCTATCTCGGCAAGAATCTCGCCAAGCTTGATGATGCCGAAATGGTCGCCAATCGCGCGGGCAGTTCCAACGATCCCAAGGCCGCCGCAGCCGTGCGTTTCGCCACCAAGATTGCGCGCGACCGCGGCCATATCGGTGACGAGGATCTCAGCGCCGTCAGGCTCGCAGGCTACGACGATGCGCAGATCATCGAGATCGTCCAGCATGTCGCTCTCAATGTCTGGACCAACTATGTCAATGAGGTCGCCAGGACGGAAATCGACTTTCCGGTCGTTTCTGCCCGCAGGGCAGCCTGAGTCAGTCGCAAGGAGTTCCCATGTCTGAAAGCCGCCCGCCGCTCCCGCCATTCACCGCCGAGACCGCCGCACAGAAGGCACGCATGGCTGAGGATGCCTGGAACTCCCGTGATCCGGCACGGGTCGCGCTTGCCTACACAATCGACAGCCGCTGGCGCAACCGGGCCGAGTTCCTGCAAGGGCGCGAGGCTATCCAGACATTCCTCACACGCAAATGGGGTCGCGAACGCGACTACCGGCTCATCAAGGAGGTCTGGGCCTTCCGCGACAACCGTATCGCCGTGCGTTTCGCTTATGAATGGCACGACCACAGCGGCTCGTGGTTTCGCAGCTACGGCAATGAGAACTGGGAGTTCGATGAGCTTGGATTGATGCGCCTGCGCATCGCCAGCATCAACGACCTGCCGATCCTCGAGGCCGACCGCAAATATCATTGGCCGCTTGGCCGCCGGCCGGACGGTCATCCCTCTCTATCGGAACTCGGCCTTTGAAGGAGGCTTTCGATGAATGCTCAAGTCTTCACCAGCGATGTCGCCTTTACGCCAACCGTCAAGGCGATCCAGGCCCGCAAAGGCTCACGCGAGGCCTATGCCCGCGTCGAACAGCGCGGCAGCTGGCAAGCTGATATCACGCCC
Organism: Mesorhizobium sp. WSM4847; assembly: GCF_055811335.1. Lineage (NCBI taxonomy): Bacteria > Pseudomonadati > Pseudomonadota > Alphaproteobacteria > Hyphomicrobiales > Phyllobacteriaceae > Mesorhizobium > Mesorhizobium sp. WSM4847. The sequence goes on from NZ_JBVVPY010000013.1 coordinate 178,505, forward strand.
GATCTCGCCGCCTTCATCGAGGCGCAGACCAGCGTCTTCCTGTCGACGGCCAATGGTGAGGGCCAGCCCTACATCCAGCATCGCGGCGGGCCGGCCGGCTTCCTCAAGGTGCTTGACGAGCGGACGATCGGCTTCGTCGATTTCTCTGGCAACAGGCAATTCATCACCCAGGGCAATCTGGACGACAACCCGCGCGCTTTCCTGTTCCTGATCGACTATGCGCATCGGCAGCGCATCAAGATTTGGGGCACCGCGCGGGTCGTCGAGCAGGACGCCGAACTGATGGCGAAGCTGATGCCGGAAGGCTACAAGGCGCGCCCGGAGCAGATCATCCTGTTCACGGTTTCGGCCTGGGATTCCAATTGCCCGCAGCACATTCCACAGCGTTTCGAAGCGGCCGATGCGGCGGCGGCGCTGGCTGAGCGGGACAAGCGTATCGAACGTCTCGAACACGAGATCGCGCGGCTGCGCAGCGTCTCAAGCGCCACGCTCAAGGAATGATAGCGCTGCCGGTTCCAGATCGGCTCAGTTCGGCGCAACAACCTCGGCCAGCGCGATGCCGGTTGGCGTTGGCTTGACCGGCACGATGCCGCGCGCCAGCGCCAGCAGATATTTGTTGTATTCGGTGAACAGCACGCGCAAGGCTCTCGGCTTGGTCAGCCAGCCGCCATTGCCAAGATTGCTGTTGACCACCGGATAGGGCTCGAGCTTGGCCTTGTGCAGCAGCCGGCCCATTTCCAGCAGGCTGCGCGGCATGTGATAGTTGTTGGTGACGAGAATCACGGTGCCATAGGCGTGGTCTTCCACCCACTTGGCACTTTCCTCGGCATTGCCGATCGTGTCGAGCGCGGCACGGTCGATGTCGACGCAGCAGGAAAACAATTCCTTGTCGCCGCGGGTCGCGACCTGAAGCTGGCGGCGGCTGGCGGAAGGATGCACGCCACTGATCAGCAGCCGCTCGCCCTTGCCGGACGCCAGCAGGCCCATGGCCGCGTCGAGACGCGAATGGCCGCCGGTCAGCACGATGATGGCATCGGCCCTTGCCGGATTGGCGGGCGTCGCGAGACGGCTGACGGTGCTGGCGAACCAGCCAAAGCCGCCGGCAAACAACGTTGCCAGCACGAGCAGAAAGAAAGCTGAGATGCGTAGCGCGCTCGCCAATCGGCGGGGCTTGACGCGCTCGCTAGAACGCGTGATCACCAAGGGCAACTGTCCAGCCATTCCGGTCGAGTCGCGCGCGTCCATCGTCCTTATCGTTAACTCCGAAATACGGCGTTTAGTAGGTCGGAAAGCACAAATTTCGTTACGCTAATTCTCTATTCGTGATCACCCTGCGTCCGGCTGGCGGACATCGATGTCGCTGAGATAGGTGACGACGGTGACATGGGAGGTTGCCGCCGTCAGCGCACCGATGACCAGCACCATGAGAACAACGCCGAGATAGCCCGCCGAACCGATGGCGAAATTGCCGAACAGGGCGGTCGCCTGATCGGCCTGCGGCGTCGCCATGTTTCGCGACGACCACCACGAGAAGACGATGAAGACGAACACCGCCGCCGCACCCCCGGCGGCGGCGCCCTTCATGCCGGTGACGAGAAAGTGGTGGCGGAATTCGCGCGCGATAAAGCGCGCTTCGGCGCCGACGAAATGCAGCACCTCGATGATGTGGCCGTTGCCGGCCATGGCGCCGCGCGTCGCGAACACCACGGTCAGCACGGTTGCCGCCAGCATCAGCGCCAACACGGCGATGCCGATGGTCACCGTGGTGCGGGCCATGGCGACCAGCCGGTCGACCCAGGTGCGATGGTCGTCAAGCGAGGCACTGGGCAGTTTCGGCGTGATCGCGGCGCGCATTGCGGCGAAATCGGGAGGGTTGGTCTCGTCTATGGTGACGATGATCAGACGCGGCACCGGCAGCTCGTCGATGTTGAGACCCGAACCCAGCCAGGGTTCCAAAAGCCGCGCCGTGGCATCGCGGTCGACGATCCTGGCGCTCTTCACGCCAGGGAATTCGCCGGCGATCTGCGAGGCCTGGGCAAGTGCTGCCTCGATGTCGAGGCCGTCCATCGGCTTGATCTGGATCGTCGCCTCGCGTGAGATCTGGTTCTCCCAGACCGAGGCGGTGTCGCGCACCAGCGTCACCGCGCCGAAGGTCAGGCAGGAGAGGAATGTCATGATGGCGATCACCAGGACCAGCGCCCGGCCGGCGATGTTCTGGGCGGGCACGATCGGCGCCATCTTGCGCTGAACGCGCTGCGTCCCAGCCCTGTCAGCGTGTTGGTCTTCGACATGGCGAGCGGAAAGGTCAGTCATAGATATCCAGCCTTCCGCCGGACAGGATCATGCGGCGTGCGTCGACCTGTTCCATCAGGCCGAGGTCGTGCGTTGCGATCACCACGGCGGTGCCCAGCCGGTTGAGTTCGATGAACAGCCGCAACAGGCGTCGCGCCAGCGGCGGGTCGACATTCCCGGTTGGCTCATCGGCAAGCAGGATTTCGGGCTGCTCGATCAGCGCCCTGGCGATTGCGGCGCGCTGCTTCTCGCCACCCGACAGCACCGGCGGCAGCACATGCATGCGCTCGCCAAGGCCGACCCATTTCAAGAGCTCGGTCACATCGGTGCGGTAGCTGGCCTCCTCGCGCCCGCGCACGCGCAGCGGCAAGGCCACATTCTCATAGGTCGTCATGTGGTCGAGCAGGCGAAAGTCCTGGAACACCACGCCGATGCGCCGCCGCAGATGCGGCAGCTCGGCGCGCGAGATGCGCGAGCGGTCTTTGCCGAAGATGGTGATCAGCCCACGCGTCGGCTTGAGCGACATGAACAAAAGCCGCAGCAGCGTCGTCTTGCCGGCGCCCGAAGGGCCGCTCAGGAACTGGAAGGAGCGCTCCGGTATGTGCAAGGAAATGTCGCGGAGGATTTCCGGACCCATGCCATAGCGGAGGCCGACATTTTCGAAGCGGATCACGTTCGACGACCTGAAACTTGCGGCGGCGACGAGGCAGCCTTCTCTGAGAAAAGACCATCGGCCGGCATGGTTAACCGGCGGTTAATTTTGGGGTTTTTTGGGCGCGTCACAAGGGGTTTCCGGGGGAAACGTTAACCATTTCCGTTTACGCATAAGAAACGAAGAGCGAACAAGTGCGAAGTGCTGAGGCCGCGATGGCTGACGATCGAACCGCGCGCCCGGTTTCCGGCGAAATCATGACCGATACGGCCGCAAATCCTGCGCCGGAACGCATCATGCGTGATCCGCCTGGTGACATCGTCGACGCCGACTACGAGGTGCTGCCGCGTTTAACCGCCAGCACGGGCGTTTCACCGCCGCTTTTGCGCGTGATCACCACGCCATCGCTCAAAGGCATGGACATGCTGCGCAAGCCGGTAGCGGCGATGGAACGGCTGCGGGCGTCGCGCGGCGGGCCGATCTTCTGGATCGCCGGCCTCAGTGCCGCGTTTGCAGCCTTCTGGATCTCGGGCGGGCACGCGCTGGTGCGCCAGACGCCGCTTCTTCTGGCGGCGCGACAAGCGGGCGCTGCCCTGACCATTTCAGGCGTTACGTCGCGTATCGATGCGTCCGGGCCGCAACCTGTCCTGTTCGTCGGTGGCGAGGCCGCGAATGACGGCGCCAGCCCGTCGCCATTGCCACCGCTGGAAGTCCGGGTCACCGGCAATGACAGGCGCACAACCCGTTATAGGCTGGCGACATTTAACCGTTCGCTGGCGCCCGGCGAAAGATTTGGCTTTTCCAGCCGGCTCGACGTGCCTAGAAACGGGGTCAAGACCGTCTCGGTCACCTTCGCCAATTAGCGGCGATCATTTCTGGAAGGGCAGCCAATGCCAATTGTGCGCGGCAAGGATATCGAGGTCCTGTTTTCGGCGTCGGCGATCGCCCGCCGCAATCTGGAGCTCGCCAAGGAGATCGCCGGGCACGACTATCACGACCTTCTGGTGATTTCGGTGCTGAAGGGATCGTTCATCTTCGCCGCCGACCTCATCCGCGCCATGCACGATGTCGGCCTGTCGCCGGAGGTCGAGTTCATCTTCATCTCCAGCTACGGCGCCGGCACCACCAGCGGCGAGGTGAGGGTGCTGCGCGACATCGACAATGAGGTCGCCGGCCGAGACGTGCTGTTGATCGACGACATCCTCGAATCCGGCAAGACGCTGTCCTTCACCCGCGACCTGATGCTGTCGCGCGGCGCCAAAAGCTGCGCCATCGCCGTGCTGCTCGACAAGCGCATGCGCCGCCAGACCACGCTCAACGCCGACTATGTCGGCTTCGACTGCCCCGACTATTTCGTCGTCGGCTACGGCATGGATGTGGCCCACGCCTTTCGCGAACTGCCGTTTGTCGGCGTCGTAAAGGGCGACGCCTAGATTTATCTTCGATGCGGTTGCGGTTCAGGAAAAGTCAACTTTTCCACGCCAACATTCGGCTATGGCAAAGCTCCTGATCGTTGAGGACGATGAGTCCGTCCGCACCCTCGCCGCTCGCGCGCTCGAACGCGCCGGGCATATGATCGACATCGCCGCCGACGGCGCGCAAGGGCTTGCCCTGATCCGCGCTGCACGTGGCGGCTACGACCTTGTCGTCTCGGATATCCGGATGCCGGAGATGGACGGCATCCAAATGGCCAAGGCGGCTGCATCGCTTTTCCCGGCGATGAAGATCTTGCTGATGACCGGCTATGCCGACCAGCGCGAGCGCGCCGAGGAATTGAACGGCGTCATTGTGGACGTCGTGCAGAAGCCGTTCACGCTGGCCGAAATCCGCGCGCGCGTCGAACAGGCGCTCGCCTGTTTTGCTTAAGATTCCGCGCGGTCAGGCCGGATCGCAGGTCGCTGCGATTGCCGGCGCGCTGCTCCGGCGCCGGCTGGCGTTGAGCGCGAACAGACCGGCGCCGATGATGAGGGCGGCGCCGATGACGGTGGTCGATCGCGGCACTTCCGCAAAGAACAGGAAGCCCCACAGCGGCGACCAGATGATGCCGGTGTATTCGAAGGTGGCGACGCCGTTGGCCGGCGCCAGCCGGTAGGCCTGCGACAACAAGATCATCCCGGCCGAAGCCACGACGCCGCAGGCGGCCATCGTCAGGAAGTCGATTGACGTCGGCCAGATCCATGGCCTCACCAGGAATTCGAGGCTCGGATGCGTGGCATGAGCTATTCCTGCCAGCCAGAACAGCCCGGCGACCGCTGCAGCGCCCAGGAGATAGACGCCGTTTTGATAGAACGCCATGACCGTGGATGATTCGGTGTCGCCGATCTTGCGGGCCATCAACTGCGAAAAACCGTACAGCACCGCCGAGGCCAGCGACAGCAGCGCCGCCCAGTCGAACAGCCCGGCGCCGGGTCGCAGCATCACCAGCACGCCGAGCATGCCGACCATGACGGTGACCAGCGTCTGCCCCGCTACCCGTTCGCCGAGATAGGGGCCGGCAAGCGCCATGATGAACAGCGGTGCCATGAAATAGAGCGCCACCGCGTCGGCAAGCGGCAGGGCGGCGATCGCCAGGTAGTAGAGCGTGTAGGAGGTGAACAGGATCAAGGCGCGCATCGTCAGCATGCGAAACCGCTTCGAAAAGATCGCCCTGAGCCCGACATCGGCATGAACCAGCACGAGAAGAATGGGCAGGGCGACGATCGAGCGGATCGCCATCACCTCGGTCACCGGATAGGTGCCCGATACGGCCTTGATCAGCGGATCCTGGAGCGAGAACACCAGAACGCCGAGGCAAAGGCTTGCCATGCCGAGGACGATCCGGTTCTGCATGTCGTTCGACGGCTCCTTGCGTGCGCGGCCCGAGAGCCGGGCCCGCGTAACTTTGTTTTATGCAGATCGCCCAAAACCGCTTCGCACCCTCGGGTCAGGCCCAGGGTCAGGCCCGAGGACATGCTTTTGGGCGACCTACATCAAAAAGAACCCGCCACCATTTCGGGCAGCGGGTACGAGTGAGGACTTTTTTGGTCCGCAGCCGATTTCGCAGCCGCATATCCAATGGGTGAAGCGACTATTATCCGCCGTTTGACATGTTGCAAACGAATTGGAATGATGCCAGCGATCAGATTTTCTTATGGCGGACAAATGAAGCCCACGCTCGACAGCGATCTGCTGCGCACCTTCGTCGCGGTCGCCGACGCCGGCAATTTCACCAAGGCTGCGGTGCAGGCCGGCCGTACCCAGTCGGCGGTTTCGATGCAGATGAAGAAGCTCGAGGATATGGTCGGCGACAGCCTGTTCGAGCGCGGCTCGCGGGGTGTGGCGCTGACGCGCCGCGGCGGCGAACTCATCGTCAACGCCCGCCGCATCGTGTCGCTGCTGGACGAGACGGCGGCATCGATGGTCGCGGCGCCGCTTGGCGGACCGGTGCGCATCGGCATTCCGGAGGAATATGGCCACGCGATCCTGTCGCGCGCTCTCGGCGCCTTTGCCAAGCGCCATCCTCAGGTCGACATCACCGTCCGCTACGCGCATTCCGGCGCGCAGATCGCGGCGCTCGCCGCCGGCGAGCTCGATCTGGCGGTGGTGTTCGAATGGCAGGACCTCTCCGGCGGTGAGGTGCTGATGCATGATCCGACCGTGTGGGTGACGTCGGAGCTGCACCATATGCATGAGGAGCGGCCGGTGCCGATCGCGCTCTACAATCGCGCCGGCTGGTGCAAGGATTTTGCGATCAAGTCGCTGGAACAGCGTGGTCTCGCCTATCGTGTCGCCTATACCAGCGATACCAATGGCGGCCTACGGCTTGCCGTCACCTCCGGGCTGGCGATTGCGCCGATCTCGCGCAGCAACATCCCGGCCGGCTGCCGCGAGCTTACCGCCGCCGATGGATTCGGCGACATCGATTCCTCGAATGTGGTGCTGCGGCGCAATCCGAACGCTTCCGGCGAGGCCATCGTCAGCATGGAAGAGGCGATCCGCGAGGCGTTCACCAACCGTTAGAGCAGGCCGGCTTTACTTCAACTCCAGCAGCCGCTCCAGATAGCTGCGCTCGATATCGGGGCTGAGCGCGTTGCCGAGCCGCTTGCGGATCGCGTCGAGGATCTGGCGGGCGCGCTGCACGTCGATCTCGTCCGGCACCTTCACCGAATCGCCGAAATCTGGACCCTCGGTGGCGCGTGGCCGACCGAGCGGATCGCGGTCGGCATTCTGCTGGCGGCCGCCGCGCTGGCCGTCGCCCTCGTCGCCTTGCATGGCCTGCAATTGCTTCATCATGTCCTTGGCGCCCTTGCGCAACGCCTCCAGCGCGCGGCCCTGGTGACCGACCGCCTGATCGCCATCGCTGTCGCCAAGCGCCTGTTCGGCATCGCCCATGGATTTGCCGGCCTCGCCAAATCCCTCATTGGGCTCGAGCCCCATACCTTCGAGACCCTTTCTCAACTGGTCGAGCTCGCTTTGCAGTTTGCCCTGGCCTTCCTGCAACTGCTTCAGCGCGTCGGCGAATTCCTCCGGCGTCATCGGCTTCGGCCGGCCGAGCGGATCGCGGTCCTCGCCTGGGCCGGGCTGCTCGCCCTGTTCGCCCATTTGGCCCTGCTCGCCGTTCTCGCCGAGCTGCTCGTCTCGGTTCTGCCCACGCTGTTGCTGGCCGCGCTGCATCTGGTCCATGCGGAAGGTTTCGTTCATCATCTCCTGCTGGCGCCGCATGATCTCGCCGAGCTTGTCCATCTGCTGGCGCATCTCGCTGTTCTGCTGGCCGCCCTGCTGCTGACGTCCGGCCTGCAGGTTGTTCATCATGTCCTGCAGTTGCGAAAGCAATTGCTGCGCGCTGTCGCGATCGCCGGACTTCGCCAGATTCTCGATCTGGTCCATCATCCGTTCGATATCACTCTGGCGCAGTTCCTGGCCGTTCTGCTGCATCTGCGGCGCGTTCGGATTCTGCTGCGCACGCTGGGCGAATTCCTGCAGGAACTGGTTCATCGCCTCGCGCAGTTCCTTCATCGCCTTGTCGATTTCCTCGTCGCTGGCGCCGTTCTTGATGGCGTCCTGCAACGCCTGCTGCGCCTGGCGCAGCCGCCGCTCGGCGTCCGAAAGATTGCCTTCCTCGATGCCGAGCGCGATCTCCCAGAGATAGGCGACTTCGTCGCGCAATTTGTCGTCGTTGTCGGCCATCTTCAGCCGGGTGCGGGCGCTCATGATGGCGAGGTAGTGCGCCATATTGTCGAACGTGTCTTCGGGCCTGAGCGTGATCGCATCCATCAGGTCGAGCACGCGGCTCTTGGCGTTGGCGTCGAGCGCCAGCGCGCGGCGCTGCTCGATCACGGCCCTGGCCAGCGGATTGGAGAATGGCCGCTCCGGCATCACCAGGGTCCTGGTTTCGCTGGTTGCGGTATGTCCGGCATCGTCGGTGGCGACAAGCCTGAGCTTGATGTCGCCGCCGGCCCAGACATGCTCGGTCAGGTCCTTCGTGGTCTTGGCGGCATTCCCCTTGACGCCGCGGCGCGGCAGCGTCAGCGGCATTTCGGGCGGGCCATAGAGCGGATGCGCATTCGGCGCCGGTGGGTCGGCCAATACGAAATCCGCCTTGGCGGAGGCCGCGCCATAGTCGTCGTCGATCTGGTAGTTGAGTTCGAAGGAGCCGTTGACGGCGCGTTTCGGCTCGCCGACGAAGCGGATTTGTGGCGGCTTGTCCGGGATCACCGCGAAGGCCCAGCTGCCAAGTTCGTCGCCGCCCGAGTTCAGCGTCAGCGTGCCGTTGGCCGTCAGCTTGCCGGTGAACTGGCGCACCGTGGAGGGCGTTGCCGTGGAGGGCGTTGCCGCCGCCGGCTTGGCCGCGTCGGCCTGCTGCCCGGCTGGCTCGATAGTGCGGGCGTTGCCGTCGGCGTCGGCATAGCTCAGCGTTTCCTCGCCCGAGCCGCCGGTGACGCGCAGCGAGACGTCGCTGCCTTCCGGAACGGTGAAGGTGGACGCAGCCTGATTGTCATTTCTGGCGAGGGCCGGGTTGGCGTAGGCTGGGGAAGTGAGGAAGACCGGTGCCCTGCCGGTGTAGGCCGGCGGCGTCACCCAGGCGTCGATGCGCGGCGGCACGGCGTCGCGCGCCGCGTGGGCACTGAACCCGTCCGCGATGCGGCCGCCCGACGGTCCGAACGAGAAGGCGAAAGCGGTGACCAACACAAGCGCCGCCACGGCGCGCAGCCCCCACGGGTCGCGCTCCGGCACCCGGGTGCGTGGCAGGTCGCCACCGAGGTTGCCGAGTTTTTCGGCCATGCGTTTCTGGTGCTCGCGCCACAGCGCTTGCGAAAAAATGCTTTCCCTGCCGCTCGGCCGGTCGGTCTGCACCAGCACCGGGCTGTGCAGCAATAGGTTGGCGGCCTCGATGCGCCGATCGATCTCGGCACTGGACGGCACCCGGAAGAAACGCAGGGGATAGAGCGCGACAAGGGCTGCGATGGCGAACACAGCCACAAGACCGATGCGCGCCATGTCGGGCAGCAAAAGGAAGAGGCCGAGCCACGAGACGCTGAGGAACAGGCTGGCGACGATGACGAGTGGAAGCAGCAACGGCCAGCCACGCTCGACCGTCATCGAGACCCGCGTCGCCAGCCGGCTCACGGCAAGGCGCCCGGCCAGGCTGCGATCGCTGGTGATGGTGGGTCGTTGCGTCATCGGCCCTTCCTGTTCGGGCGGGATAACCCGAACCTCACAAATCTATCGCACCGGCCCGAAAATCGGATGCGAAGGACTCAAAGTCTTAGATGCACGTCGCTCCAAACATACCAAGAAACACGGCGAAGGCGAGGCAGTTCCCTAAAACGTGAACAGGACTGCCCCCGCTATCGTCAGAATTTAGCCGGATTGGCGTTTGCGCCGCAGACCAGCACGGCGACACGCTCGCCCGCAGCCGGCACATAGCGGCCGGACAGGAGCGCCGCGAAGGCCGCGGCGCCGCCCGGCTCGGAGATGATTCGCACCCGGTCCCAAAGCGCCGCCTGCGCGGCGATGATCTCGTCGTCGCTGACCAGTATGGAACGCTCGACGAAGGCCTCGGCGATCGGAAACATCATTTCGCCGACGCGCTTCGGCGCCAGCGAATCGGCGGCGATGCCCTCAGTCGGCGCATCGACGGGCCGGCCGGCCTCGAAGGCGCGATGAAGCGTCGGCGCGCCCTCCGGCTCGACGGCGATGATCGTGATGCGGCCGGCAAACCAGGCGGCGATGCCGCCGATCAGGCCGCCGCCGCCTACGGCGACCAGCAGCGTGTCGAGTTCAGGCAGGTCGGTCTCGATCTCAAGGCCGAGCGTGCCTTGCCCGATCAGCGTTTCCTCCTGGTTGAACGCATGGATCTGCAGCGCGCCGGACCTTTCGGCAAAGTCTTCGCTGGCGGCCAGCGCTTCGGCATAGCGCGCGCCACCGACGACCAACTCGGCGCCATAGCCGCGGATGCGTTCGAGCTTGGCCGGCGGGCTGACTTCGGGAACGAAGATGGTCGCCTTGTGGCCGAGCCGCATGGCAGCGTAGGCGACCGCGGCACCATGATTGCCGCCCGATGCGGCGACGACGCCAGCCTTGGGAACCGGCCGCTCGAGAAGATTGGTGAAGGCGCCGCGCGCCTTGAACGAGCCAGAATGCTGCAGGCATTCGAGCTTCAGGTCGACGCCAAGAGGCGGACGGCCGAAATCGGCCATGTCGACGCGCAGCACCGGCGTGTGGCGCACGAAGGGCCGGATGCGCGGCTCCATTGCGGCGATGCGTTCGCGGGTGATGCTATTGCCGTTCAGCATGGTCTGCTCCCAAGGGTTGACATCACTTAGTAACTTAGCAAAATGGCTAAATGCAAGAGATTGATGTCTTCAAGGCGATCGCCAACGAGCGCAGGCTGCAAATCCTCGATTGGCTGAAGGATCCGCGCGCGCATTTTCCGCCGCAGACCGATGGCGATCTGGTCGAGGACGGCGTCTGCGCGCTGCTGATCGCCGAAAAGCTGGGGATTACCCAGGCGACGCTCAGCGAGCATATGCGGGTGCTGACCCAGGCCGGCCTTCTGCGCAGCAAACGTATCAAGCAGTGGACGTTCTATCGCCGCGACGAGGGCAGGATCGCCGAGACCAGGGCGCTGATTCAGCACCGGCTGTAGCGCTGCAGACGATCCATTCTTGTTTGACCATGATCCTTTCCGAAATCGCCTTTTTCGGGATCATGGGTCTATTCCAGCCAATCAGGCAGCGAATCCAGGCCGATCAGCTCGTCATAGGTCTGGCGCCGGCGCACGACATGGAAACGGTCGCCGTCGACCAGCACTTCAGGCACCAACAGGCGGGTGTTGTAGGTGCCGGCCTGCACGGCGCCATAGGCGCCGGCGGTGGCGACGGCGATCAGGTCTCCGGCCTTGAGCCGCGGCAGGTCGCGGTCGAGGCCGAGATAATCGCCGGTCTCGCAGACCGGGCCGACGACGTCGACTATCATGCGTGGCGCCGCTGCCGGCTGCTGCACCACCGGCTTGATGTCATGGAAGGCGTCGTAGAGCGTCGGCCGGATCAGATCGTTCATCGCGGCGTCGACGACCAGGAAGTTCTTGGCGTCGCCCTCCTTCACGAAGATCACCTGCGAGACCAGGATGCCGGCATTGCCTGATATCAGCCGGCCCGGCTCGAACATCACCTTCAGCCCGAGCTTGGCGACGTGCTTCTTGACGATCTGGGCATAAGCGTCCGGCAGGGGAGGCGGGCTGTTGTCGACACGGTAGGGAATACCAAGGCCGCCGCCGAGGTCGATATGCTCGATGGCGTGCCCGTCGGCGCGCAGCACGCCGACCAGTTCCACCAGCAGCGCGAAGGCGTCGTCGAAGGGCTGCAACTCGGTGATCTGGCTGCCGATATGAGTGTCGATGCCGGTGACCTTGATGCCAGTCAACTCAGCTGCGCGGGCATAGACCTTTCGCGCCTTCTGCCAGGGAATGCCGAACTTGTTCTCGGCCCTGCCGGTGGAGATCTTCTTGTGGGTCTTGGCATCGACATCCGGGTTGATGCGCAGCGAGATCGGCGCCACCTTGCCCAGCGCCGTGGCGCGGGCCGACAGCAATTCCAGTTCCGGCTCGGATTCGACGTTGAAGCACAGAATGCCGGCCGAGAGCGCAAGATCCATTTCGCGCGCGGTCTTGCCGACGCCGGAAAACAGGATCTTGTTGGCCGGAATGCCGGCGGCCAGCGCGCGGCGCAGTTCGCCTTCCGAGACCACGTCGGCGCCGGCACCGAGTTTTGCCAGGATTTTTAGCACAGCCTGGTTGGAATTCGCCTTCATGGCGTAGCAGACCAGCGCGTCGAGCCCGGCAAAGGCCTGCGCAAACACGCGGAAATGCCTGGTCAGCGTCGCCGTCGAATAGCAATAGAACGGCGTGCCGATGCTTGCGGCGATCTCTGATATCGCCACGTCCTCGGCATGCAGCACGCCGTCGCGGTAGTCGAAATGGTTCACGAGAGTGGTTCCGGAAGTTGGAGCACGATGAGATCGGCCGATCTCATCGGCTCTAGATCAACGGATCGAGAATGAACTTCTTGTCCTCGACCGGTTTTTCCGGCTCCGGCGGCACGGGCTGCTCTGCCTTTTGTGCGTCCTTGCGCGCCTGCACGGCCGCCTCATAGGGCGTATCGAGCCCGGCTTTCCTGCCGCAGGCCGTTACGGTTGCCAGCGCCGCCAGCAGCGTCAGCGTCACCAAAATCCTGCTTGCGGTCATTGATCCATCCGTCCGAAACTTTTGCCCGCCGCTTTTAGCCGAGTTTATCCGGCATTGCACCCCGGCAATCACGCCCTGCCGATGTGCTTTTTCCAGTAGCGGATCTGCTTCCTCACTTCCGACGGCGCGGTGCCGCCGAAGCTGGTGCGGCTCTTCACCGAGTTCTGCACGGCAAGCACCGAAAACACGTCCGCCGTGATGCCGGGGTGAATGGACTGCAAGTCTTCCAGCGGCAGCTTGTCGAGCCCGATCTTCCTCTCTTCGGCCAGCGCCACGGCGCGGCCGGTGACGTGGTGCGCCTCGCGGAACGGCAAGCCAAGGCTGCGCACCAGCCAGTCGGCAAGATCGGTCGCGGTCGCATAGCCTGACCCGGCGGCCTTCTTCATGGCGGCGGCATTCACCGTCATGTCGCGCACCATGCCGGTCATCGCAGCCAGCATCAGGTCGAGCGTCTCGGCGACGTCGAACACGGATTCCTTGTCTTCCTGCATGTCCTTGCCGTAGGTCAGCGGCATGCCCTTCATCACAGTCAGCAGGCCGACCAGATGGCCGGTGACGCGGCCGGTCTTGCCGCGCACCAGCTCGGCGGCGTCGGGGTTCTTCTTCTGCGGCATGATCGAGGAGCCGGTGGAGAATGAGTCCGACAGCCTGACGAAGCCGAATTGCGGCGTCGACCAGATGATGATTTCTTCGGCCAGCCGCGACAGATGCGTCGCGCAGATCGCCGCCAGCCCCAAAAACTCGAGCGCGAAATCGCGGTCCGAAACGCTGTCGAGGGAATTGCGCATCGGCTCACGGAAGCCGAGCGCCCTGGCCGTCTGGTGCCGGTCGATCGGAAAGCTGGTGCCGGCAAGCGCGGCCGCACCGAGCGGGCTTTCGTCCATCCGTTCGATAGCGTCGCGAACACGCGACAGGTCGCGCGAGAACATCTCGACATAGGCCATGCAGTGATGGCCGAAGGTTACCGGCTGCGCCGCCTGCATGTGGGTGAAGCCCGGCATCACCGTTGCCGCATGCTCCTCGGCCCGCTCCAGGAACGCCGTGATCAGGCCCTTCAGCGCCTCGGCGACGCGAAAGCACTCGTCCTTGACCCATAGCCTGAGATCGACCGCCACCTGGTCGTTGCGCGAACGGGCGGTATGCAGGCGGCCGGCAGCCGGGCCGATCAGCTCGGCAAGGCGGGCCTCGACATTCATGTGGATGTCTTCCAGCCTGGTCGAGAACTCGAACGCGCCGGCTTCGATCTCTGCCAGGATCGTGTTCAGCCCGTGAGCGATTTTTTCTTGGTCGGCCGCCGAAATAATGCCGGTTTGCGCTAGCATCTCGCTATGGGCGATCGAGCCTCGGATGTCCTGCGCGTAGAGTTTGCGGTCGAACGAGATCGACGCGTTGATCGCTTCCATGATCGCGGCCGGACCCGAGGCAAAACGTCCGCCCCACATCTGGTTGCTGGCCTTCTTGTCGCTCATCGCTATAACCCGTGCTCCGGAGCAGTTTTAAAAAATGGCAGACGGCAATCGATTTTTCCCGGCCCCGCGCCTCATCCTCGCCGCTTTGGTGGCAGGCGTGCTTGCCGGCGCGGTCGCGGTATATGTCAGCGAAAGCGGTTCTGGCAACAACGCCCCCGCTCAAGTCGCGGTTGGCGACAGCAAGGACGATGTCGCCTGCGCCGCCAAGGCCGACCGCGCCAAGGCGGTCGCGGCGGCTGCCACCGGTCAGGTTGCCGCACTTTTGCCGGCCGATCCGCCGCAATCGCTGAAGGGCCTTGCCTTCAACAGCCCCGACGGCAAGCCGATGACGCTCGCCGACCATGCCGGCAAGACGGTGCTGCTCAATCTGTGGGCGACATGGTGCGCGCCCTGCCGCGCCGAAATGCCGGCGCTCGACGCGCTGCAGAACGAAATGGGCAGCGATGCCTTCGAGGTCGTCGCGGTCAATGTCGATGCCGGCGACGACAGCAAGCCGAAGAAGTTCCTCGAGGAGACCGGCGTCAAGGCGCTCGGCTACTTCCGCGATTCGACGATGGCGCTGTTCAACGATCTCAAGACACGCGGCCTGGCGCTCGGCCTGCCGGTCACCATGCTGATCGACGGTGAAGGCTGCCTGATTGCCCACATGAACGGCCCGGCAGAATGGTCGAGCCCGGACGCCAAGCGGCTGGTCGAGACGGCGCTCGGCAAGTCGGACTAATGTATTTCGCGCAAAGGGCGACGCGCTTTTAGGCGCCGGCGATTATTGCCGGTTTGTTCGTAAGCCGGCTTGGCAATTCCTTTCCACCGGCTCCTATTCGGAAGCGTGCGCTACTTTAAGTGGAAATCAAGTTCATCGGTCCGCAACAAAACCGTTGTCCAATTGTCATGGGCGGCACATATTGGCTTTGCGAGAGTGCCCCTTTCGCCAATGACAAACGGGAGATGAAACATGAAGTTCTTCGGCTTCGCGGCCGGTGTCGCCGCCACCTTGACCCTGCTTTCCACCACCTCCGCCTTCGCCGTCACGCAGATCAGCTGGTGGCACGCCATGACCGGCGCCAACGCCGAGGTCGTCGGCAAGATCTCCAAGGATTTCAACGCCAGCCAGAGCGACTATGAACTGGTTCCGGTGTTCAAGGGCACCTATCCGGAGACGCTGAACGCCGGCATCGCCGCTTTCCGCGCTGGCCAGGCGCCCGACATCCTCCAGGTGTTCGACGTCGGCACCGGCGTGATGATGGCGGCCGAGGGTGCGATCAAGCCGGTTGCCGAGGTGATGACCGGTGCCGGTATGACCTTCGACAAGAGCCAGTACCTGCCCGGTATCGTCGGCTATTATTCGAAGCCGGACGGCACCATGCTGTCCTTCCCCTACAACTCCTCCTCGCCGATCCTCTACTACAACAAGGATATCTTCCAGAAGGCCGGCCTCGACGTGAACAATCCGCCCAAGACCTGGAATGAGGTGTGGGAAGCCGCCAAGAAGATCAAGACGAGCGGCGCCGCCCCTTGTGGCTATACCTCGACCTGGCTGACCTGGATCCATCTGGAGAATTTTGCGGCGTGGAATGATGTGTCGTGGGCGACCCAGCAAAACGGCCTGGCCGGCGGCGATGTCGAACTCAAGATCAACGCGCCGATTTTTGTCAACCACTTCCAGGCGCTCGCGGATCTCGCCAAGGACGGCACCTTCAAATATGGCGGGCGCACCTCCGAGGCCAAGCAGATCTTCCTTGCCGGCGAATGCGGCATCTTCACCGAATCGTCGGGCGGCCTCGGCGACATCGTCAAGTCCGGCATGAACTATGGCATCGGCCAGCTTCCCTACGACAGCGACGCCAAGGGCGCGCCGCAGAACACCACGCCGGGCGGCGCCAGCCTGTGGGTGTTCGGCGCCAAGTCGGACGAGCAATACAAGGGTGTCGCGGCGTTCTTCGCCTATTTGTCCAAGACCGATGTGCAGGAATATCTGCACCAGAAGTCAGGATACCTGCCCGTGACGCTTGCTGCCTACGAGGCGACCAAGAAATCGGGCTTCTATGACAAGAACCCCGGCCGTGAGACACCCATCCTGCAAATGACTGGCAAGGCGCCGACCGACAACTCGAAGGGCGTGCGCCTGCCGAACCTGCCGCAGGTGCGCGATATCCAGAACGAGGAGTTCGAGAAGATGCTGGCCGGCCAGCAAACCGCTCAGCAGGCGCTTGACAACGCGGTTACGCGCGGCAACGCCGCAATCAAGGAAGCGCTGGAGAACTGACGAGTTTATCTCGGTTGGTGTCTGTTTGAATATCGCCCACGCGAGTTCGCGTGGGCGTCCCCGAGATAGCGAAGGAAATCAGCCTGTCTCCCCGCGTCGTCTTTCCCAACAAGATCCTGCCCTACCTTCTGGTGGCGCCACAACTCGCCATAACACTGGTTTTCTTCTACTGGCCGGCCGGTCAGGCGCTTTACCAGTCGATGCTCAGACAGGATCCGTTCGGGCTGAGGACCAGGTTTGTCTGGTTTGCCAATTTCCGCAAGGTGCTGGCCGATCCGGCGTACCTCAATTCGATCAAGGTCACCGTGGTGTTCTCGCTTGCGACCGCGATCGTCGCGATGTGCGTGGCCCTGCTGCTTGCGGTCATGGCCGAGAAGGCGGTGCGCGGCAAAGGCCTCTACCGCACCCTGTTGATTTGGCCCTATGCCGTGGCGCCGGCGATTGCCGGCATGCTGTGGCTTTTTCTGTTCAATCCTTCAATCGGCTCGTTGGCCTATTTGCTGCGAAGCCTCGGCATCGCCTGGGACCCGCTGCTCAACGGCACCCACGCCATGATCCTGCTGGTGTCGGCGGCTGCCTGGAAGCAGATCAGCTACAATTTCCTGTTCTTCGTCGCCGGTCTGCAGGCAGTGCCGAAAACGCTGATCGAGGCGGCGGCCATGGACGGCGCCGGCGAGACCAAGCGCTTCTGGACCATAGTCTTCCCGCTGCTCGCGCCGACCACCTTTTTCCTGCTGGTCGTCAACACCGTCTATGCCCTGTTCGATACGTTCGGGATCGTTCATGCCGTCACCGGCGGCGGGCCGGGCAAGGCGACCGAGACGCTGGTCTACAAGGTCTACAATGACGGCTTCGTCAATCTGATCCTGGGCGACTCGGCGGCGCAGTCGGTCATCTTGATGGCAATCGTCATTGCGCTCACCGCTATCCAGTTCCGCTACGTGGAACGCAAAGTCCATTACGGCTGAGGGCAGCGATGATCGGCCAGTCCCCGCTCCGCACATTCATCGCCCATGCCGTGCTTATCCTCGGCATATTGATCGTGGCTTTCCCGATCTACTACACGTTCGTTGCCTCGACACACACGCTGCAAACCATCCTCAGGCCGCCGCTGCCGCTCTTGCCCGGCGGCCAGCTGTGGAACAACTACAGCGAGGCGCTGTTCGGCGGCATTGGCCGCATCGGCGGTGTCAGCGTCGGCCAACTGCTCCTCAACACCACGATCATGGCGCTCGGTGTTGCGGTGGGAAAGATCTGCATTTCGATGTTGTCGGCCTATGCGATCGTTTTCTTCCGCTTTCCCCTGCGCATGACCTTCTTCTGGCTGATCTTCATCACCTTGATGCTTCCCGTCGAGGTGCGCATCCTGCCGACCTACAAGGTGATGGTCGATCTCGGCATGATCGACACCTATGCCGGCCTGATCATCCCGCTGATCGCCTCGGCCACCGCGACGCTGCTGTTCCGCCAGTTCTTCATGACCATACCGGGCGAATTGGTCGAGGCGGCGCGCGTCGACGGTGCCGGGCCATGGCGCTTCTTCTTCGATATCCTGTTGCCATTGTCGCGCACCAACATCGCGGCGCTGTTCGTGATCCTCTTCATCTACGGCTGGACGCAGTATCTTTGGCCGCTGCTGGTCACCAACAGCAACGACATGAACACCATCGTCATCGCGTTGAGAAAGATGGTTTCCTTTGCCGATGCCGATACCGAATGGCACCTGGTCATGGTCACCGCGATGCTGGCCATCGTGCCGCCGATCCTGGTGGTGGTGCTGATGCAACGCTGGTTCGTGCGCGGCCTGGTCGAATCCGAAAAGTGAGAAGCTGATGGCGACCGTCGATCTGAAGGACGTGAAGAAGGTCTATCCGAGCGGCGTCGAAGCCGTGAAGGGGGTCTCCATCGCCATTCCCGACAAGGAGCTTTGCGTGCTGGTCGGCCCATCCGGCTGCGGCAAGTCGACGCTGCTGAGGATGATCGCCGGGTTGGAGACCATTTCCGCCGGTACGGTCGCCATCGACGGCAAAGTGGTCAACGCCATCGGCCCGACCGAGCGCGACATCGCCATGGTGTTCCAGAACTACGCGCTTTACCCGCATATGAAAGTCTATGACAACATGGCCTATGGCCTGCGCAATCGCGGCACGCCGAAGGACGAGATCGACAGCAGGGTGCGTTCGACCGCCAAGGTGCTGGAGCTTTCGGCGCTGCTCGACCGGCGGCCGCGCGAGCTTTCCGGCGGCCAGCGCCAGCGTGTCGCCATGGGCCGCGCCATCGTGCGCAATCCGAAAGTCTTCCTGTTCGACGAGCCGCTCAGCAATCTCGATGCCAAATTGCGCGCGCAGATGCGGGTCGAGATCAAGAACCTGCAGCGCACGCTTGGCGTCACCTCGGTCTATGTCACTCACGACCAGCTCGAGGCGATGACGCTGGCCGACATCCTTGTTGTCATGAACGCCGGGCTGGTCGAGCAAACGGGCGCGCCGCTCGACATCTACGAAAAGCCGGCGTCGATCTTCGTCGCTTCCTTCATCGGCGCGCCGCCGATGAATCTTCTGGCGCTGACCGGAAGTTCCTCAGGCCCGATACTGGCCGACGGCACCGCGATCGGCTTTGCGGCTCCCGGAACGCAAGCCGTGACGCTGGGGTTTCGCCCTGAAGATGCCGACGTCACCTTCAATGCGGAGGCGCTGCCCGGTGCGCTCGTCCTGCCGGCGGCAGTCGAAGCGGTCGAGCCGGTCGGGGCCGAAAGCTTTCTTCACTGCGCCGCAGCCGGCAGCCGTATCATCGTGCGCGTCTCAGGGCGCGCCACCGCAAAGCCTGGCGACCAGTTGCGTGTCGTGGCCAAGTCCGAAAAGCTGCACTGGTTCGATCAGGCCGGCAAGCGGGTCGATTGAAGCTGGCCTGTCGGCCTGACCGGCGAACCGCGCCAGACGCAAGACCGTTCAGGCGAACACATGCGCCTTGCCCGACACCGTCAGCCGGACGATCTCGCCAACCGTCGGTGTGTCCATGCCCGGCTTGCGCAGGACCAGTGGCGTGTTGCCGATCGCGGCTGCGTCCGGCGGATCGGGACTGTTCAAGAGCCGCACCGCGATGGTGCACATCGAGCCGGCGAATTCGGATTCCGTGACCTCGCCGAACAGCATGTCCGGCGTGCCCGACATGCCTTCGCGCGATGTCCGTTTCAAAAGCACCTGTTCCGGCCGCAGCATGATGCGGACGAGATCGCGCCGCTCGGTGCTGTCGACGGCGATGCGGCCGAGCGGCGAGCTGGCGAAGCCGTCCGCGATCCTGGCCGGCAGGATGATGGCGTCGCCGAGGAATTCGGCGACCATCCGGTCCTTCGGCTTGAGATAAAGCTCGCGCGGCGTGCCGACCTGCGAGAATTTGCCGTCGCGCATCACCGCGACCTGGCTGGCAAAGGACAGCGCCTCGGCCTGGTCGTGCGTGACCAGGATCGTGGTGATGCCGGCGGTCTCCAGAAGCTCGGCCACCGCCTTGCGCATCGAGGCGCGCAGGCCGGTGTCGAGCGCCGAGAACGGCTCGTCGAGCAGCATCAGCCGCGGCTTCATGGCCATGGCGCGGGCCAACGCCACACGCTGCTGCTGGCCGCCTGAGAGCTCGTGCGGCCGCCGTTTCAGGATCGCCTTGTCGAGCCCGACGATATAGGCGAGCTCGGCGATACGCTCGCTGCGCTTGTCCTCGTGATGCCGCATGCCGAAACCGATATTGGCGGCGATGCTCAGATGCGGGAACAGGGCGCCGTCCTGCGCCACCACGCCGATGCCGCGCCGATATGCCGGCACCGCGGCGTCGCCATTGGCCAGCACCTCGCCGTCGAGCACGATGCGACCCTGGTCTGGCGCTTCGAAGCCGGCGATCAACCGCAGCAGGGTCGTCTTGCCGCAGCCTGACGGTCCGACGATCGCCGTGCGGCTGCCGCTGGCCACGCTGAGGTCGACGCCGGCCAGTGCGGCCACCGGGCCGTAGTGCTTGTGCACATCGGTGAGTTCGAGGAAGCTCATCGTCCGGCCATCCGCTTCGACTGGATGTAGAGCAGCCAGGTCAGCGGCATCGACATCGCCACCATGATGAGCGCGTAAGGTGCGGCGGACGCATAGTCGATCTCGCCGCTGTGGGCCCAGAACGCCATCGCCAGCGTGCGGGTGCCGTTGGGCGCCAGCATCTGGGTGGCGGTCAATTCGTTCATGATGCCGAGCGCCACCAGCGCCATGCCCGCCGCGGCACCCGGCGCCGACAGGCGGATCGTCGTCGACCACAGCGCCCTGAGCGGTGACCGGCCGAGACTGGCGGCGGCGCGCTCGAGCTCGACCGGCGCCTGCGCGATCGACGCTCGCAGGCTGATCAGGGCGCGCGGCAGGAACATCAGCGTATAGGCAACGAGGATCGTGAACAGGGTCTGATAGAGCGGCAGAGCGATGCGAACCGTGATGGTGACCAGTGCCAGCGCCACGACGACGCCTGGCAGCGAGCCGACGATGTAGTTGCAGCCCTCCAGAAGGCGCTGCAGCGGCCCCGGCGCGCGGATCGAGATCCAGGCCATCGGCATGGCGGCGATAGTAGCGAGCAGGGCGCCGGCGAGCGCCAGGAACAGGGTCTGGCCGAGCGCCAGGCCGATCTCATCGAGGCGCCAGACATCGGCGCCGCCGGCCACAAGCCAGCGGCCGATGGTGACTAACGGCACGCCGAGCGCCAGCAGCGCGGTGACAACGGGCAGAGCCAAGCACGGGATGGTGGCGCGGCCGAGCCTTGTGCGTTGCTGCTGCCGTGCGGCGCCCGAGCCGACGCGGGCATAGCGCTCCTCGCCGCGCACCAGCACTTCGATCCCGAGCAGCACGAAACAGCATGTCACCAGCACCGCAGCCAGCATGTTGGCGGCGGGGCCGTTGAAGGTCGACTGGAACTGGTCGACGATCGCCGTGGTGAAGGTTTCGAAGCGGATGAACACGTAGAGGCCGTACTCGGCCAGGAGATGCAGGCCGACCAGCAGCGAGCCGCCGCAAATGGCGAGCCTGAGCTGCGGCAGCACCACCCGCCGGAACACGCGCCATGGCCCGAGGCCGACGGCTGCAGCGGCATCTTCGAGAGCAGGATCGAGCCGGCGCAAGGCTGCCGCCACCGGCAGATAGAGGAACGGGAAATAGGCGACGACGGAAACCAGTACGCCGGCCCACAGCCCGTGCAGTCCCGGCACCAGGGTAATCCAGGCGTAGCTGTGGACGAAGGCGGGGATGGCGAGCGGCGCCACTGACAGCCAGGCCCACAGCCGGGCACCGGGAAGGCTGCTGCGTTCGGTCAGCCAGGCCAGCGCCACCGAGAGCACGATGCAGATCGGTACCGCCAGCACCACCAAAAGCAGGGTGTTGACCAGGAGCTCGCCTACGCGCGGCCGGAAGACCAGTGCCGATACGGTGTCCCAGCCGGTCTGCAGGGCAATCCAGATGATGAAGGCGAGCGGCAGCAGCGAGAAAAGTGAGACCAGGAGGGCGGCGAGCGAAATCCAGGATATCGGCCGCTGGCGCCTCCAATGCGCAGCCACCATGCCGGTCGGCAAGCCTGAACGTGCAAGGTCGGCCGCAGGCAGCATCAGCTCAGACGCCGAGCCGTTGCCGCCCGCTGGCGGAAACGGTCGCACAGCCGCAAACACGGCCAAAAATGCAGCTTGTCGTCATGGACGAATGCCACCTCGAAAAACAGAGCGCTCCTGCGGAAGCGAATTCCCGCAGGAGCGCAGTCGGCTGCCGTTTTAGGACGAACGCGAACTAAAGCAAGCCGGCTGCCGTCATCAGGTCGGTCACCTTCCTGGAGTTCAGCGTCGTCGCGTCGACCTTCGGCGCCTGCAGATCGGCCAGCGGCACCAGCGCCGGATTGGACTGCGCGCCCTTGCCGACCGCGTATTCGAAGGAATTGCCGGTTTTCAGCACATCCTGACCACCCTTGCCGGTCACCCATTTCAGGAAGGCCTGGGCTTCCTTCGGGTGCTTGCTGGAGGCCAGCACGCCACCGCCGGAAGCCGAGACGAAGGCGCCCGGATCCTGGTTCTTGAAATAGTGCAGCCCGACGTTCTTGCTGTTCTCGCCGGTCTTGGCCTGGTCGCCGTAGTAATAATAGTGATAGATCACGCCGCCATCGACCTCGCCGGCATTGACCGCCTTCATCACCGTGCTGTTGCCTTTGTAGGCGGTGAAGTTTTCCTTCATCGCCTTCAGCCAGTCGGCCGTTGCGGTCTCACCCTTGAGCTGCAAAAGCGCGCTGACGATCGCCTGGAAATCGGCGCCGGACGGCGAAGCGGCCCAGCGTCCCTTCCAGCTCGGATCGGCGAGTTCAAGCAGCGACTTGGGCAACTGCTCGGCAGTCAGCTTGGTCTTGTTGTAAGCAAAGACGGTGCTGCGCGCGGCGATGCCCACCCACTTGCCGCTGGCCGGCTGGTACTCCTTGGGAATCTGCGCCAGCGTGTCGGCGTCGACCGGCGCGAACAGGCCTGATGACTCGACCAGCACCATGGCGGGCGAGTTTTCCGTCAGGAACACGTCGGCCGGCGAGGCTGCGCCTTCGGCAACGATCTGGTTGGAAAAATCGCTGTCGCCGCCGTGGCGAACAGTAACCTTGATGCCGGTTTCCTTGGTGAAACCTTCCACCCAGGCATTGGTCAGGCTCTCATGCTGGGCATTGTAGACGACGATGCCGCTGTCCTGGGCCATAACCGGGCTGGCGACCAGGCTGATTGCAAGTGCTGTGGCTCCGGCAAGGACGGAAAGAGCATGTTTCATGGACGTCATCCCGCTCGATCTCGATGGTCTTTGATTTTAGCATGGCTGCACTATCAATTCCTGATCGGGGTAGTCAAGATTGGTGAGCTGCGTAATCGTGCGCCGGAGGTGAAACCTTCGTGATATTCCTTACTTTGGCTTGGACATTATTTCGCCGGCCACGTAACAAATCAGCGCCGAGGCGCGAATTATCGGGGAGTGAACTCTTGTGACCGGCAAGGACGAGGCCGAGCTTTCCCGGCTGATGCGGGCCGCGATCGCGGGAGATGAAAGGGCCTACGCCGACTTTCTGCGCCGGACGGCTGCCCTCGTTCGCGGCTTCATCAGGCGCAAGATCGTTCAGGGCGGGGTCGATCCCGAGGATGTCGTGCAGGAAACCTTGCTGGCTATTCATGTGAAGCGGCATACCTGGCGCCAGGATTTACCTGTGCTGCCCTGGGTCTACGCCATCGCGCGCTTCAAGCTGATCGATGCCTTTCGACGGCGCGGGCGGCGCATCGAGATCGAGATCGACGAGATCGCCGAGACCTTCGCCGAACCGGAGGCCGAAACGGTCAGCGGGCGCGACATCACCCGGGCCCTGGACGGCCTGCCGCCGGCGCAGCGTTCGGTGGTTTCGTCGGTGTCGGTCGAAGGCCGTTCCATTGGCGAGACGGCAGCGAGGTTCGGTATCAGCGAGACGGCGGTGCGCGTGTCGCTGCATCGTGGGCTCGCCGCCATTGCCAAACGGTTCGGGGCCAAACAGATCAAGCAGGAATGACATGAGGACCGACGATCTCATCAAGGCGCTCGACGCCGATACCCGCAGCACGGCGATGCCGCTTGGCTCGGCCTGGTGGATAGGCGCCGGTGCGGCTACGCTGATCGCGGCGGTGGTGTTCTGGCTGGCGGTCGGCCCACGCACCGACATCGCGACCGCCATCTATACGGCGCGTTTCGTTGCCAAGTTCGTGTTCACGATGGCTCTGGCGGTCAGCGCCTTCGCCTTGATCCGCGCCCTGTCGACACCCGGTGCAACGACGGGCAGGGTGGCCGCGTGGATGATTTCTGCACCGCTGCTGGTGGCCGTTGCGGTGGGTCTGGAACTCCTTTCGGTGCCTGCGGCAGACTGGGGCCGGCGGCTGGTCGGCAGCAACATGGTTATCTGCCTGACCTTCATTCCGCTGATCGGCATCGGTCCGCTTGCCGTCTTCCTGGCGGTGCTGCGCTATGGCGCGCCGACGCGGCCGGTGCTTGCCGGCACCGTGGCGGGCGTGCTCGCCGGCGGGCTGGCGGCAACTTTTTATGCCGCACACTGCTTCGACGACTCGCCGCTTTTCGTCGCCACCTGGTACACGATCGCGATTGCCATCCTCGCCGCACTCGGCGCGCTCGGCGGGCGGCTTTTGGTGCGCTGGTAGTGGCGGCCCCGAAAACGGGTTCGACTTCCGCAAAGCAGCGCGAGGCTGGATATCGGTATACTCGTATACGAAGGAGCGCCATGGGGCCGCTGTCGCCTGCAATGGCATGCCTTAGCGCGTCGGAACCGGATGCTCGCCGCGATAGTCGTAGAAGCCGCGTCCGGTCTTGCGGCCGAGCCAGCCGGCCTCGACATATTTCACCAGCAGCGGGCAGGGCCGGTATTTCGAATCCGACAGGCCGTCATGCAACACCTGCATGATCGACAGGCAGGTGTCGAGGCCGATGAAATCGGCAAGCTGCAGCGGTCCCATCGGATGGTTGGCGCCGAGCCGCATGGCGGTGTCGATCGCGTCGACCGAGCCGACCCCTTCATAGAGCGTGTAGATCGCCTCGTTGATCATCGGCAGCAGGATGCGGTTGACGATGAAAGCCGGAAAATCCTCCGAGACGGTGATCGTCTTCTCGAGATGGTTCACATAAGCCTTTGCCGCTTCGAAGGTCTGGTCCTCGGTGGCGATGCCGCGCACCAGTTCGACCAGCTTCATCACCGGAACCGGATTCATGAAATGGATGCCGATGAAACGCTCCGGCCTGTCGGTCTGCGCGGCGAGACGTGTGATCGAGATCGACGAGGTGTTCGTCGCCAGGATGGCTTCCGGATTGAGCTGCGGGCAGAGCTGGGCGTAGATCTTGCGCTTGACCGTCTCGTCCTCGGTCGCTGCCTCGATCACCAGATCGGCACCGGCAAGGTCGGCCATGGTCGGTGCTGACGAAATGCGCGCCATCGCCTCGTTGCGCAGCTTTTCCTCGAGCTTGCCGGAGCCGACCTGGCGGGCCATGTTGCCGCTGATCGTGGCGATACCCTTTTCGATGCGCTCGGGCGAGATGTCGTAAACCAGCACCTTGTAGCCCGCCAGCGCGGACACATGGGCGATGCCGCCGCCCATCTGGCCCGCCCCGATGATGCCGATCGTCTCGATCTTGTTCATTACACCGATCCCGTCAATTGGCCTTTGCGGCCTGCTTTTTGTGCGGTGCAAACTAAAAGGGCGGGGCGACTTCGTCTACCCCGCCCTTCACAATTTAATACGCTTTGGCAGAAGGCGTCAAAGCGCCTTTTGCAGTTCCGGCAGAATGACGAAAAGGTCGCCGACGAGGCCGTAGTCGGCAACCTGGAAGATCGGCGCTTCCTCGTCCTTGTTGATGGCGACGATGACCTTCGAATCCTTCATGCCGGCGAGATGCTGGATGGCGCCGGAGATGCCGACGGCGATGTAGAGATCGGGTGCGACCACCTTGCCGGTCTGGCCGACCTGCCAGTCGTTCGGCGCGTAGCCGGCATCGACTGCGGCACGAGAGGCGCCGACGGCGGCGCCGAGCTTGTCGGCGATCGGCAGGATGACTTCCTGGAACTTCTCCGAGGAGCCCAGCGCGCGGCCGCCCGAGATGATGATCCTGGCCGAAGTCAATTCCGGACGATCGGTCTCGGAAAGCCTGTTCTCGACGAAGCTCGACAGGCCAGGATTGACTGCTGCCTGAACCGTCTCGACCGGGGCTGAACCGCCCTCGGGTGCAGCCTGGAAGGAGGCGGTGCGCACGGTGATCACCTTCTTGGCGTCGCTCGACTGCACCGTCTGGATGGCGTTGCCGGCATAGATCGGCCGCTTGAAGGTGTCGGGCGAGACAATCTCGATGATCTCCGACACCTGCGCGACATCGAGCAGGGCTGCCACGCGCGGCGCGACATTCTTGCCCGAGGAGGTCGCCGGCGCGACGATCGTGTCATAGGCATCGGCCATGCCGACGACGAGCGCCGCCAGCGGTTCGGCGAGACGCTCGGTGAGCTCGTCGGCTTCGGCAAGCAGCACCTTGCTCACGCCCTTGAGCTTGGCGGCGGCGTCCGCTGCCGGCTTGGCGCCGTTGCCGGCGACCAGCACATGCACGTCGGAGCCGATCTGCAGTGCCGCCGAAAGCGCCTTGGCGGTCTGGTCGGAAAGCGTCGCATTGTCGTGTTCGGCAATCAGAAGAATTGTCATCTTTTTTGTCCCTTCCCAGCCCTACAGCACGCCGGCTTCGTTCTTGAGCTTGTCGACCAGTTCGGCGACGCTCTTGACCTTGACGCCCGCCTTGCGGCCGCCCGGCTCCTCGGTCTTGATTACCTTCAGCCGCGGCTTGACGTCGGCGCCGTAATCGGCGGGAGATTTCTCGTCGAGCGGCTTCTTTTTGGCCTTCATGATGTTGGGCAGCGAGGCATAGCGCGGCTGGTTGAGGCGAAGATCCGCGGTGACAATCGCCGGCATCTTCAGCTCCACCGTCTGCAGGCCGCCATCGACCTCGCGCGTCACCTTGGCCTTGTCGCCATCGATAACGACCTTGGAGGCAAAAGTGCCTTGCGCCCAGCCCAGAAGTGCGGCCAGCATCTGGCCGGTCTGGTTCGAATCGTCGTCGATCGCCTGCTTGCCGAGAATGACGAGACCGGGCTTTTCCGCCTCGACCACGCCCTTCAGCACCTTGGCGACACCCAGCGGCTCGGTCTGCTCGTCGGTCTTGACCAGGATGGCGCGGTCGGCGCCCATGGCGAGCGCGGTGCGCAAGGTCTCCTGCGCCTGCTGCGGCCCGATCGAGACAACGATGATCTCCTCCGCCTTGCCGGCCTCCTTCAGCCGGATCGCCTCTTCGACCGCGATCTCGTCGAACGGGTTCATCGCCATCTTGACGTTGGCGAGTTCCACCGCCGAACCGTCAGCCTTCACACGAACCTTGACATTCGCATCCACAACCCGCTTCACGGGCACAAGGATCTTCATTTGCCTGTCACCTCTTTCACGATAGCCACCTCTTTCAAGATAGTCGGGCGCGCTATAGCAGTGTGCGCCTCTTCAGAGTTGTCGAAAGCCGACATTCCGGACGGAATTCTGGTCTCCGACCGTCTAAAGCGCGTCGTATGTGGCCGACCTCACGCGACGCGCTTCAGGTTGTGTGTTCCATGCATGCCGTTATCGCAAAACCGCTGCACAGTTTTGCGCGACATGCATTGGTGTGGGAACGCTTCCGTAGTTGCGGCGACCCCGCACGTCAATATCCGGGACGCGCCCAAATCATCCGCGCCGCACTCAAATCGGTTCAGTCGGGACTGGAGGCGGTTCCCCGTCCCCAGCGCGACGCCGGCAGCGGTTCGCCTGGCGCCGGCTCTGCGGCAACAGGCATTTGGCCGGCGACCACCGCTGCCTCTTCATCCGCACCGGCAAGCAGCGGTACGGCGCGGTTGCGCAAGACGAGCACCAGCACGGCCCCGGCGATGATGCCGCCGACATGGCAGGCCCAGGAAATCTGATCCTCGCCACCGGCGGCGAACATCACGATCTGGAACAGGATCCACAGGATGAGCGGGATGAAGGCCGGGATGCGCAGCGGAATGCGGGCGAAGGCCAGCACCCATACCTTTACCCTGGGATAGAGGATCAGATAGGCGGCGACCACGCCGGCAATGGCGCCTGAGGCGCCGATCAGCGGAACCTGCGAGTCCCACGCGATCAGGCCCTGGAAGAAGGCGCCGGCGATGGCGCAGAGCAGATAGAAGGCGAGAAAGCGGATATGACCGAGCGCGTCCTCGACATTGTCGCCGAACACCCACAGGAACAGCATGTTGCCGCCGAGATGGAAAATATCGGCATGCAGGAAGGAATAGGTGACGTAGCTCAGGCTCTCCGGGATCACGACAAACTGCGGAGCCAGTTCGGCGCTGTCATGGACGACCGACGGGATGAAGCCGAGCCCCAGCACAGCCGCGTTGGTGAACTGCTCGCCGCCAAGCGCGGTGGCGAAGTAGATGAGCGTATTGAACGCGATCAGGCCGATCGTGACATATTGCTGCTTGATGTGGCGCAGCCGGTTGGTGTCATAGAGCGGGATGAACATCGGACCCCTCCGCCTCGGCAGATTCAGCGGTTTTTGCCGGGAACCCATAGCACATCGGCGTTTCCATTGTCATTGACCGCGCGTGCGGCGACGAACAGAAAGTCCGATACGCGGTTGATGTATCTTATCGCCTCGCGGCTGACGTGCTCGCCTGGGGTTTGCGTCAAAGCCACCATGATGCGCTCGGCCCGCCGCGCCACCGTGCGGGCGAGGTGAAGGGCCGCCGCCGCCGGCGTGCCGCCGTTGAGCACGAAGGATTTGAGCGGCTGCAAATCCTTGTTGAGCAGGTCGATGTCCTTTTCGACGCGGTCGGTCTGCACAGCGGTGATGCGCAGCGGCTCATAGCCGAGCGGCTTGCCGTCGTCCGGCACCGCCAGATCGGCGCCGAGGTCGAAAAGGTCGTTCTGGATGCGGCCGAGCATCGCGTCGATCGCCGGGTGTGTTGCCGCGGTGTGGATGCGGGCCATGCCGATGCAGGCATTGGCTTCGTCGATCGTGCCATAGGCGTCGATGCGCAGATCGGATTTCAGCCGCCGTTCACCGGTGCCGAGGCCGGTGGTGCCGTCGTCGCCGGTGCGGGTGTAGATCTTGTTGAGCTTGACCACGCTCTGCCTCCCGAAATCGCCACCCTCGTCACTTGCGGGTGAAATACACCGCCAGCATGATCAGCACCACTGCCACGAACTGCAGCAGCACGCGCGTCTGCATCAGCTTGTTGGAGGTCATGCCGGAGCCGCCGCGCATCATATTGATGAGGCCGCGGATCAGCACGATCACCACGGCGACCATGACGAGAACAGCGAGGATGTTGAAGACGGTTGCCATAGAGTGTTTCCAGTCGATTGCGTTCAGGCGCGTTTGGCAAGCAGGCGGTAGAGCATTGATGCCGGCAGGATGCGTTTGAGGACAACGCCGATCCTGGCCGGCACCGTTACCACATAATGCGGACGCGGGCGCCGCGACAGAAGCGCATGGCGCAAGGCCGCATGAACCACCGCCGGCCCGGGCTTCAGCCGTGACGTGCTGCCGCCGGCCTGCAGCCGTTGCAGCTGCGCCTCGTAAGCGAGGCGGTGCACGGAATTCTCACGGTCGATATTCCTGAGAAACCACACAAGGCCGTTGCTGGCGATCTTCGATGTCACTGGCCCCGGCTCGATCAGCGAGACATGGATGCCGCTGCCCTGGAGTTCCTGATGCATGCACAGCATCAGCCCTTCGATCGCGTGCTTCGATGCCGAATAGGCGCCGCGAAAGGGCAGCGGCGCCAGGCCGAGGATCGAGGAGCAGTGGACAAGACGGCCATGGCCCTGGCGCCGCATCACCGGCACGACACGGCGGGTGAGGTCATGCCAGCCGAAGACATTCGCCTCGAATTGCTCCCTGAGCGCCGCGACCGGCAGGTCCTCGACGGCGCCGGGCTGGGCGTAGGCGCCGTTGTTGAACAGGGCATCGAGCCGTCCGCCGGTACGCTCCAGTACCGACGCCACCAGCGTCTCGATGGATCCCGGTTCGCAATAATCCAGATAGAAAGCCTCGATGCCGTCGGCCTCGAGGGCGGCGATGTCCTCCGGCTTGCGTGCCGTCGCGAACACCCGCCAGCCTTCCGCCTTCAGCGCCCGGGTGCAATAGGCGCCTATCCCGGAAGAAGCTCCGGTGATGATGATGGTGCGCAACTCTTCTCCAGGAGGAAGCGTGTTTTGACCTAGGCTTGCCATTTGCCGCAATCCCTTCCCATATTCGCGGCGTCGAGACAATCGAAGGGAACGCGGTTCTTGTTGCGGAAGATCGTAGCCCTCAAGCGCGTGCTCTATGACGCGTTCGGCCATTTCGATGCAGACGATGGCTGGGCGATGGCCAGTCATCTGGCGATCACGGCGCTGATGGCGCTGTTCCCTTTTCTGATTTTCGCCACGACGCTGGCCAGCTTCCTCGGCGCACAGGCTTTTGCCGACACCGCCGTGCATATCGTCTTCGACACCTGGCCCGAGCAGATCGCCGAGCCGATCGCGCGCGAGGTGCTCAACGTGCTCACCGTGCAGCGCACCGACCTGTTGACCTATGGCGTGCTGCTTGCCGCCTTCTTCGCCTCGAACGGCATCGAGGCGCTGCGCACCTCGCTCAACCGCGCCTACCGCGTTTCCGAAACGCGCGGCATCATCTACCGCCGGGTACAGAGTATCGCCTTCGTGCTGATCGCCACGGCAGGTTTTCTGGCGATCAGCGTGCTTCTGGTGTTTGCGCCGTTGCTGGCGCGGCTGGCCGAGGCCAATTTCGAATGGGTAAAACCCTATATGGGAACGATCACGCTGTGGCGTTACATCATCGCCTCGGTCGTCATCGTCGGCGGGCTGTTCGCGGTGCATTACTGGCTGCCTGCGGGCAAGCGCCGCTTCGTCTCGATCATACCGGGCATCATCTTCACGCTGATTGCCTGGCTTATCGGGTCGACCATCTTCGCCGCCTATCTCGACCGTTTCTCGTCCTATGTGACGACCTATGCCGGCCTTGCGTCGATCATGGTCGCGGTCGTCTTCCTCTATATGGTCTCGGCGATCTTCATTCTCGGCGGTGAACTCAATGCCGCGATCAGCCGCTATCTGGAGGCACGCGCGCGCGTTGGCTGATTCTTGTTTTCAGCATGATCTTTTCCGAAAATCGGTTCCCACTTTTTGGGATCATGCTTTGGTTGGCTGAGCGGTTGCCAGCCCGACGCCGAGCGTCGCGATCGCCATGCCGACGATCTGGACCAGGTTCAACTGTTCGCCGAACAACAGCCAGGCGATGACCGCGGTGACGGCCGGGACCAGATAGAACAGCGAAGCGACTTTCGACATCTCGCCGTCGCGGATCATTACCATCAACAGGAAGATGGCGCCGATCGACAGCACCAACACCAGCCATGCCATGGCGAAGATCAACTCGCCATTGACGATGACGGTTCGCGTCTCGAAAGCGAGCGAGGCCAAAGCCATCACCGATGCACCGCCGACATATTGCCAAGTGGTGGCCGCCACGAGATCGCCGCCGGAGGCGAAGCGCTTCTGCCAGATCGTGCCGGCGCTCATGCCAAGCACCGAGACAAGCGAGGCGGCCAGCGTCTCGGCCGTCACGTCGCCGCCAAGCGTCCCGAGGTTCGGCCAAAGCACGATGACCACGCCGGCAAGCCCGACAGTGAGGCCGGCCCAATGGCGCGGCAGGATCGCCTCGCCGAGAAACCGGCCGGCCATCACCGCGGTGATCAGCGGCTGCAGCCCGACGATCAAGGCCGATAACCCGGCCGGCATGCCCCTGTGGATGGCCCAGAACACGCCGCCGAGATAGACCCCATGCATCAGGATGCCGGCGCCGGTCGCGTGAAACGCCTCCTTGCGCGTCGCTCGCCTGGAGCCGAGTGCTGCCATCAAGGCGGCCAACAGCACGGCGGCCAGCACGAAACGAGCGGCCAGGAAGGTGAAAGGCTCGGCCCACGGCATGGCATAACGCGCGCCGATGAAGCCGGTCGCCCACAGGACGACGAAAGAGGCGGGGATGAACCGCTTGATGCTGTGCATTTTTGAAAGGCTGCCGCGTGCTCGGTGAGGGGTTTTGTACGGGACCGCTGTAATGCGGTTCAACCCGGCTAGCAAAACCAAACGGTTGATCCATAGGCTCGAATGAAGGATGCGCTCTGGATCAGGGAGGATCAAAAACGCTGCTGCGGTGCAGAACCTTTGATAGCGGAGGGACAGCGCCCCCCTCTGTCCTGCCGGACATCTCCCCCACTTGGGGGGAGATTGGCAGCTTTGGCGTACCGCTCGCTCCCGCGCCGGTGGCGGTTCGGCAAGGCGGTGGTGACGGCGATCTCCCCCCTTGTGGGGGAGATGTCCGGCAGGACAGAGGGGGGCGCCTCGCTCCGCCATCAAAGGTTCTGCACCTTCGTGACGCTCTGAGGTAACGGAATTGATTTAAATCCCAACCAACCGCCGGACGTCTTCCGGTGATGCGCCGGCCTCGCGCAAGGCGGCAAGGCCGGTATCGGCAAAACTCTTCGACAGCTTTCGTCCGTCCGGGCCCAGGACCAGACGATGGTGGAAGTAGCTTGGTTGCGGCAGGCCGAGGATCTCCTGGAGCAGGCGCTGCACGCCGGTGGCGGAATAGAGGTCCTGGCCGCGCACGACGTGGCTGATGCCCTGCAGCGCGTCGTCGACGACGACGGCGAGATGATAGCTTGTCGGGATTTCACGGCGCGCCACGATCACGTCGCCCCAGTCCTGCGGGCGGGCTTCTATCGTGCGTGTCGTGGAAAGGCTTTCATCGGAAAATTCCAGCCATGACAGACCCGTGCCGACGCGCGCCATCGCAGCATCGACGTCGAGCCGCCAGGCGAAAGGCGCATTCTCGGCCATCCGTCGCTGGCGTTCCCTCATAGTCAACGCCTTGTCGACGGCGGGATAGAGCGGCACCCCGTCCGGGTCGCGCTGCCAGTCGCGGCCGCGCCTTTCGCGGTCGGCAATGAAGGCGCGGATTTCGCCACGGCTCATGAAGGCCGGGTAGACGAGTTCCTCGCTGATCAGCCGATCGAGCACCGTCTGATAGTCCGAAAAATGTTCGGACTGACGGCGCACCGGTTGTTCCCAGCCAAGCCCGAGCCATTCCAGGTCGCGAAAAATGCCGGCCTCGAATTCCGGCGTGCAGCGCGTCGTGTCGATGTCCTCGATGCGCAGCAACAGCCGCCCGCCGGTTGCGCTGGCCAACTTTTGATTGAGCAGCGCCGAATAGGCATGGCCGAGATGCAGTTCGCCATTCGGGCTCGGCGCGAAGCGGAATGTCAGGAGTGTCATCGTTCGGCGGCAATCGGGTTGTGCGGCGCTTTCGCCAGTTGCTACTTTGCGCCTGATTACATCTGCCACTTTGCGCCGGGAACAAGCAGACATGCAACGCATCGCCACGCTCGACGACGTCTCGCAAGGGCTCGACGCGCTCTGCCTGCTCGACCCGCGCCTGGCAAAGGTGCGCGGCATGGCCGGCGAGGTGCCGCTTCGGCTGTCCGAGCCGGGGTTCAGAAGCCTTGCCTCGATCATCGTCTCGCAGCAGGTATCCCGCGCCAGCGCCGACGCGATCTTCGGGCGGCTGACAAAACTCGTCGATCCGCTGACGCCGCAAGCCATCCTTGCCGCTGACGAAGCCATCTTTCGCGAAGCCGGACTGTCGCGGCCGAAACAGCGCGGGCTGATCGCCGTCGCCCAGGCGGTGGTCGATGGGCTCGACCTTGATCATCTCTGTTTGCTCGACGCCGCGGAGGCGATCGCGGCGATGACCAAGGTGTCAGGCATCGGTCCGTGGACGGCGGAAGTCTATCTTCTGTTCGCCGCCGGCCACCCCGACGTCTTCCCGGCACGCGACGTTGCCCTACAGAGCGCGGTGGGCCACGCGCTCGGCATCGACCCGCGCCCGCCCGAGAAAACGCTGATCAAGCTCGCCGAATCATGGAGCCCGTGGCGCGGTGTCGCATCACGGCTTTTTTGGGCGTATTATCGTGAAACCCGGGGCAGGGACGCCGCGCCGCCTGGCTGAATCCGTAAAAAAGCATGAAAATCATGCATTTTTAGCGCTGCGATTGATCGACAAGCCGCTTCACATCCCTGTCATGTCGGGCTTACAGTATCCGCGGCGACAGGCTACAGCGCCGCGCATCCAGTTGGATGCGCAAAGGACGCTGTAGGACTTTTTGAAGCTGCGCATGATCCCTTCCGAAAATCGAACCGATTTCGGGGTCATGCGCTGAACCAAGGAGGTCAATGACGTGACGGTTGCCGTATCTCCGGATGGGCTTCCAGCACTGGTGCTGAACGCGGATTACCGTCCGCTCAGCTATTACCCCCTGTCGCTCTGGTCGTGGCAGGACGCCATCAAGGCGGTGTTCCTCGAGCGGGTCAACATCGTCGCCGAATACGAGCACGCGGTGTCGTCGCCGACCTTCTCGATGAAGCTGCCGAGCGTCGTCAGCCTGAAAGCTTATGTGAAGCCATCGCGGCATCCGGCCTTCACCCGATTCAACGTCTTCCTGCGCGACCGTTTCCAGTGCCAGTATTGCGGCACGCCGGAGGATCTGACCTTCGACCATGTCGTTCCCCGCCATCGCGGCGGCGCAACGACGTGGGAGAATGTCGTCGCCGCCTGCTCGCCCTGCAATCTGAGGAAGGGCGGCATGATGCCGGCGCACGCCAAGATGTGGCCGCTGCAGAAACCTTTTCAGCCGACGGTGCACGACCTGCACAACAATGGCCGCTTGTTCCCGCCCAACCATCTGCATGAAAGCTGGATGGATTATCTCTACTGGGATGTCGAACTGGAGCCATAGAGTTCGGCAGAAATCCGCCATGCCGGTCGCCTGACGAAGCTTTCTGCGTTTCCGGTGCTCACGTAGTTTCGTTGCCGCATGTCCTTGTCGGAAAAACGGGACCACTTTTCCGGGACATGCGGGAAGTACGCTCCGCTCCGGTTCTCGAAAATCACTTCATACGACTCAGCCTGCCGAATTCTTGAATGATCTCGCGTCGGCCCAAAAGGGTGAAGCGCTCAGTCGCGGGCAAAGGCGCCGCGGAAGGCGATGACGGCCAGGACGAAGCTGGCGATGGCGTTCCAGCCGGCCAGCGACAGGCCAAGGATGCGCACGGCCGCCTTGTCGCAGGAGGGCGGGACGAATCTGTCGAGCGCATCGAGCACGCCCTTGCCGCCGGTATCGACCGGACCGGCAGCCGCTGCACAGTCGGTCGGCCCCGGCCACCACGCCCATTCGACACCGGAGTGATAGACGCCGAGATAGACGCCGTAGACCATCAGCAGGCCGCCGACGGCCAGCAGGCCGCGTGTCAGCCACGCGGGGGCGCGCAATGTCGACGCAGCCGCCGCCAGCAGCATCAGCGGCACGCCGATGTAATAGGGGGTGCGTTGCTCCAGGCAGAGCTTGCAGGGGATGTAGCCGCCGAGATGCTGGAAGGCCAGCGCTGAGCCGACGGTGGCGGTCATGGCGGCGGCGAGGAACAACGCCGTCCGCATGCGCTGGCGTCCAGGGTCGGCATTCACGGTCGCTGTCATCGATCTGCCGTTCGCCTTGTTGTTGAGCATCTTTTCCGAAAGCCGGCGCCCACTTTTTGCTACGCTGACCTTCGGTTCGGCATGCTCTAAAACGCGTATTTGACGACGATATAGAGCGAAATCAGGGCAGCGGCGCCAGCGCCGGCGATCATGCCGAGGCGTTTTTCGATGAACTCGCGGATCGGTTCGCCATAGCGGCGCAGCAGCCAGGCGAGGAACAGGAAGCGGGCGCCGCGCGCCACGATCGCCAGCACGATGAACAGCAGCAAAGGCGTGCCGATGACGCCGGACAGGATCGTCACCACCTTGATCGGCGGCAGATGGGCGAGGCCGGAGGTGATCAGCATCAGGACGATGAATCCGGTGCCCGCCGAGACGCGCAGTGTCTCGAAGTCGTCATACTTGCCGTAGAATTCAAGGATCGGCCGCGCCACCGAGTCATAGGCGTAGTGGCCGATGTACCAGCCGGCTATGCCACCCAGAACGGAGGCCAGCGTGGCGACCAGCGCGTAGCGATAGGCGCGATCCGGCCGCGACAGCGCCATAGGCAGATAGAGCACATCGGCCGGCACCAGAAACACCGAGCTTTCGACGAAAGCGATGAAGGCCAGCCACCATTCGGCGGATTTCTTCGCCGCCAGCGACAAGGTCCAGTCGTAAAGTCCGCGAAGCATCGGCACTCCTGATGCACGTCGCCCAAAATGCGCAGCGCCTTTGGGACAACAATGCATAAAAACCAAGACCAAAGCGCGCCAGATGAATCTCTCCAGACGCGACGCGCTTCAATGCGCTGCCTGTCTAGAAAGATTTTTCGCGCCGCACAATGGCCGTAGCTCACGAAATCGAAAGGCCGCGGCCGAGCGAAAGCCACATGCCCGGAATTGGCCACCCCGAATTGGCCAGTTGACGAACAGGCCTCCAACCGTATAGTCCGCGCCCATCCAGGCCGCCCGGCCTGAGCCCCTATGGCGGAATTGGTAGACGCGCTCGACTCAAAATCGAGTTCCGCAAGGAGTGCTGGTTCGATCCCGGCTAGGGGCACCATTTTCTACCCGAGACACCTTGAAAGCTCGGTGGGAGGTTATCCCAGGCGCACCTGGGATACCCCAATTGAGGCCGGGCCATTGCGTAGACTAAGTCGCCATTACATCGGCCCCGGCACCATCTTGGTCGGCTGCTCCGGCATCGGAAACGCGTAATTGTCGCATTTCACGTCGGGGTTCGTCGGGCTGAACATTCCAAGTGGGTTGTCTTTGAACAGCCAGACGTGAAGATCGTAATGGTAGAACTCCACCGGAATAAGCGGATAATGCCCCTCCATCGGCCCCTGGAACGTCTGTCCAAACAGTTTCGGCGGCTCCTTGGTGTCGGGCGTCAGCGGAACAAGCCATTCCACGGCAACCAGGCGCAAGCCGCCGTCGACCGGCTCATAGATAAGGACATTGGGGCGCGCCGGATCTGGTGTCGGGCTGACGCTCGCGACGTTGACGAAATGAATGCCCATCGCGCCCTTCGGGTAATCCATAGCTCCAGCCACTTTTTCGCCGCTGTAATAAACGCATCCGACCGTCGACAGGTAGAGGTCGCGAATGGCGGCCTTGTAGTCTTCGTACTTCGAAAGCGATTGTTTCAGGGCATCGATCTCGACCTTGCCGGGCTCGGCGGCCTGACCCGCGGCCGCAGTCAGGCAGGCGCCGATGAGGCCGGTCAAAGCGAGAATACTGCGACGCCTGAAGTGAATTGTTTTCGTCATGCATTCCTCCCAGATTTTTGTTCTGGCCGTGCAGCACCGAGGCGGCAATGATGCTGGTTGCGCGGCCGAGATTGTCGCCGATGCTAATCCTTTCCGCTGGTTGGGAGAATTAACCCTGATGACCTAGGCCTTAGACACAGTTCTTCGACTGAGTCTGAAAGGGACTGTGGACGGTCGCTGCCGCCGGCCTGCAGCTGCCAATTTCCAGCGCTGGTGATTAGCGTAAGCCCCCTGCGCCTTCGTCATTCCCAGGCCGGAGCAAGGAGCGAAGCGACGCGGCGGCGCGGTAGACCAGGCGATGGTCCTGGATGATGCGCCGCGACCATCAGCCGTCGCTGCCCCTCTCTGCCTTCTCCCCTTGTGGGGCCCGAAGGGCGGGCGAGGCCCGTGACTCGCCCCGGGCGGTGGATTGGCGCGCAGCGCCAAGACGGTTGCTGGACGGAGCGCTGTGGGTGCCACTGGAGCACCCCTTGTGTCTCTAGAATCATGCATGATCGGGTTGGCGGGTGACCCGGGTCATGACCGGATCACCCGCTGCG